>JADGQG010000159.1 GCA_017882025.1 Chloroflexota bacterium | reverse complement strand
TTGCGCGAGCACCGCCGCGGACAACTTGAAGAACGGATCGCCGCAGGGCCAGCCTGGCAGGATCGTGACTTCGTCTTCGCGAGTCCGATCGGGACGCCGCTGGACGCCTCGGCGGTAACCCGCCACTACCAACGCACTTTGAAGGCGGCTGGTCTGCCGCGACAGAGGTTCCACGATACGCGACACGCCTGCGCAACATTCCTGCTCGTTCAAGGTGTCCCAATGCGCGTGGTACAGGAGATTCTCGGCCATTCGCGACTTTCGACCACGGCCGACGTCTACTCCCACGTCCTCCCGACGTTGCAGCGAGATGCGGCCGACCGGATGGGCGTCCTCCTCGGAAAATCGCCGTGGGTCATGCCGCGACGAATGGAGCGCGTCGTCGGGGGTCGCTGAGGCGTTCCGACAAGCTGCTACATGAATTGCTGCACTACTAACCTAGGAGACCTCGAGCGGCCCACTCCTTGGGCCGTTTCACGCTCAGCTTGTGGCGCGCCCGGAGGGATTCGAACCCCCGACCGTCTGATCCGAAGTCAGATGCTCTATCCACTGAGCTACGGGCGCGCGGAGGAACAGCGTAGCGCAAGACGGGTGCCGATCTCCGCGCCAGCCTCCGCATCTTTCTGGGGCCGCGCTCGCGCCGCGCAGTGTGCCCGCCGCCGCGGCCCCTGGCGTACGATCGGCTCGTGACGAACTTCGAGACCGGGCGCCTGTCCGACCTCCATCCGCCGTTCCGGTACTCGGCGCTGTCGCGCGTCTCGTTCTCTGATACGGACGCCCAGGGGGTCGTGTATTACGGGCGCTACCTCCCCTACTTCGATAGCGCCCGGCTGGAGTACCACCGCCACCTTGGGCTCCAGGTCTACTGGCAGAGCGAGCACGAGTTCGTCATGCGGTCGCTGGAGGTGACGTACGAGGCGCCGGCACGCTTCGACGAGCTGCTGGACGTCCACGTGCGGACCACCCGGATCGGTGGCAGCAGCGTCACGGTCGAGGGCGCGGCCTATCGGGTCGACGATGATCGCCTGATGTGCACCGCGCGGATGACGCTCGTGCTCATCGATGTTGCCACGCGCAGGCCGGTGCCGGTCCCGGGCGACTACCGGCGGGCGATCGCCGCGTTCGAGGGCGACGGAGTCGCGATCGCGTCGGCCTGAGGGCATCGTCGCCGAGCTCGCGACCACGCCGACCTCGCGGCGCTGGAGCACTCGCGGTCGGTGCGGACGCACGGTATCCTGTAGGCGATTCCCCTCACCCCAGGAGCCCACATGAAGGTAGGCGTTCCGAAGGAAACCCTGCCCGGCGAGCGCCGCGTGGCGCTGGTGCCGGAGGCCCTCGGCAAGCTCAAGGCCGCGGGGATCGAGATCCTCGTCGAGCGCGGCGCCGGGACCGCGGCCGCGTTCCCGGATGCGGCGTACGAAGAGGCCGGCGCGACGATCGTCTCGGCGGACGAGGTGTACGCCAAGGCCGACTGCGTCGTGAAGATCCAGAAGCCGAGCGAGGCGGAGGCGGCCCAGCTGCGATCGGGCCAGGCCCTGGTCGGGCTGCTCAGCCCGCTGATCGATCCCGGCCTCATGCAGCAGCTCGCCGACCGTGGCGTGACCGCGATCAGCCTGGACGCGATCCCGCGGACGCTCTCGCGGGCCCAGACGATGGACGTCCTCTCGTCGCAGGCGAACATCGCAGGCTACAAGGCCGTGCTCGTGGCGGCTGAGTCGTTCGGGCGCTACTTCCCGCTCCTGACCACGGCCGCCGGGACCGCGAAGCCCGCCAACGTGCTGATCCTGGGGATCGGCGTGGCCGGGCTCCAGGCCATCGGCACCGCGCGACGGCTCGGCGCCGTCGTCAAGGCCTACGACGTGCGTCCCGAGACGAAGGAGCAGGCCGAGTCGCTGGGCGCGCAGTTCGTCACCCTCAAGACAGCGATCGACGCGACCGGCACCGGCGGCTACGCCCGCGAGCTGACCGCGGAGGAGCGTGCCGCCCAGCAGGCCGAGCTCAACGCCGTGATCGGCGGGATGGACGTCGTGATCACCACGGCCCAGATCCCCGGGCGCAAGCCGCCCGTCCTGGTGACCGCGGATGCCGTCCGGGCGATGAAGCCCGGCTCGCTGATCGTGGACATGGCCGCGAGCGCCCTCGGCGGCAACTGCGAGCTCTCGAAAGCAGGCGAGACCATCGCGACGGAGAACGGGGTCACGATCATCTCCCCGGACAACCTCCCGGCGACGGTCCCCGTGAGCGCGAGCCAGTTCTACGCGCGCAACCTCCAGCAGCTCCTGCTCCACCTGGTGAAGGATGGACAGCTGGCGCTCGACCCGGCCGAGGAGATCACGGCCGGAGTCCTGATCACCCACGGCGGGAAGGTCGTCCAGCCGGCGACCGCGAAGCTCCTCGCGCCCGCCTCGGCCGCGGGAGGGCCCACCGCATGACCGCGCTGCTCTTCCCGATCACCATCTTCGTCCTGGCGATCCTCGTCGGGTTCGAGGTGATCTCCAAGGTCCCCGCCACGCTCCACACGCCCCTGATGTCGGGCGCGAACTCGATCCACGGGATCGTGCTCGTGGGCGGGATGCTCATCGCGGCTGACGCGACCGAGATCGTCGGCTACACGCTGGCCTTCGTCGCGATGGTCTTCGGGGCCACGAATGTCGTCGGCGGCTACGTCGTGACGGACCGGATGCTCCAGATGTTCAAGAAGAAGCCGACGGCCCCGAAGGCCGAGGCGAAGGGCTGATGGGACGCTGGAGATGACCATCAGCGACCTCGTCTATTTCGCCCAGCTCGCAGGCGCCGCGGCCTTCGTCCTCGGCCTCCACTACATGAACTCGCCGGCCACGGCGCGCAACGGCAACCTGCTCTCCGCCGGCGGCATGATCCTGGCCGTCGTCGCCACGCTCGTCGGTCTCGTGACGCGCGAGGGAGGTCTCTCGGCCACCTCGTGGGTGATCATCCTGGTGGGCTTCGCCATCGGGGCCGGTGCCGGCCTCTGGATGGCCAGGAACGTGAAGATGACCGCGATGCCGCAGCTGGTCTCGCTGTTCAACGCGGTCGGCGGCGGCGCGGCGGCCCTCGTCGCGATGGAGGATTACCTGCGGATCGGGACCCAGGGCGGCGCCAGCGTCTCCACCTCGATCTTCGTGGTCCTCGGGACCGCCATCGGCTGCGTGACGTTCTCCGGCTCTCTCATCGCGTCCGGCAAGCTCCAGGGCCTGATCAGGGGCAAGCCGATCATCTTCCCGGGCTCCCGGCCGCTCACCGTCGTGCTCGCGGTGGTCGCGGTGGTGGGCACGGCCGTGCTGATCCTCAACGCCGCGGGCACGCTGACGCTCGGCAGCGGCGCGGCCGCGCTCGTGCTGGGCGTGATCATCGCCTCGGCGCTGGTCTTCGGGATCACGATGGTCCTGCCCATCGGCGGCGCCGACATGCCGGTCGTGATCTCGCTCCTGAACTCGTTCACCGGCACGGCGGCGGCGATGGCCGGCTTCGTCCTGAACAACCCCGTCCTGATCATCTCCGGCGCTCTCGTCGGGGCGTCGGGCGGCATCCTGACCAAGCTCATGGCCGACGCGATGAACCGCTCGATCATCAACATCATCGTCGGCGGCTTCGGCGGCGGCGAGGGGACGGTCGGGTCCGCCGGCGGCGGCGCGATCCAGGCCCGCAGCGTCTCCGCGGACGACGTGGCGATCCAGCTGGTCTACGCGTCGAACGTCATCGTCGTGCCGGGCTACGGCCTCGCGGTGGCCCAGGCGCAGTACGCCTGCCGGGAGCTCGGCGAGCTGCTGGAGTCGAAGGGCGTGGACGTGAAGTATGCGATCCACCCGGTCGCGGGCCGGATGCCCGGGCACATGAACGTCCTCCTCGCGGAGGCGAACGTGCCGTACCCGTCGCTCAGGGAGATGGACGAGATCAACCCGGAGTTCGACCGCTGCGACGTCGCGCTCGTGGTGGGCGCAAACGACGTCACGAACCCGGCCGCGCGGCGGCCCGGCAACCCGGTCTCCGGGATGCCGATCCTCAACGTGGACCACGCAAAGTCGATCGTGGTCATCAAGCGATCCATGGGCCGCGGCTACGCCGGCATCGACAACGAGCTCTACGGCAACCCCAAGACGGGCATGCTCTTCGCCGATGCGAAGGACGGCCTGGGCCAGCTGGTGGCCGCCGTCAAGGCGCTCTGAGCCGAACCTCTTCAGTCGCGACGGTCTCTCTCGACCCGGCGGCAACGCCGGGGCCGCGTGGCGCGGCGTCAGTCGAACCGGCCCAGCGGTCGCACCAGGTCGACGATGAGCGCGGCGACGGCCTCCGGTGCCTCGAGCGCAATGAGATGGGCCACGTCCGGCATCAGCACCGCGCGAGCATTCGGGCACGTCCGTTCGAGGTGCCGGGCGGTCGCCCACACGTCGGAGACGTCGAGCGCCCCGGCAATGGCGAGCACGGGCATCGTCAGGGTGTGGAGCCGCTCGGCGGCCGGCGGGACGAGATCGATCGGACGTCCGAGGACACGGCCCGGGTCGGCAACCTCGCGACTCATCGCGCGGACGGACTCACGAATCTCCGACGGGACCAGATCCGCCGGCTGGCTTATGCCGTCGACCCA
>JADGQG010000158.1 GCA_017882025.1 Chloroflexota bacterium | reverse complement strand
ACCGCCCAGACCGTCGACTTCGGCGCCTCGGACGCGGCCATGCTTGACACTGAGATCGCCGCCCTGCCGGCCGGCACCAAGATCCTGCACGTCCCGACGGCCCTCGGCGCTGTCGTCATGATCTACAACCTGACGGGGGTCACGCAGCTGAACCTCGACGGCCCCACCGTGGCCGGTATCTTCCTCAAGACCATCACGAAGTGGAACGACCCGCAGATCGCGGCGCTCAACAGCGGCGTGACGCTGCCGAGCACGGACATCGTCGTGGTCCACCGCTCTGATGGCTCGGGCACCACGAACGCCTTCACCACGTACCTGGGCGCTGTCAGCCCGGCCTGGAAGAGCGGCCCCGGCGTGGGCAAGGCCGTCAACTGGCCGACCGGGATCGGAGCCTCAGGCAACGACGGCGTCGCGGGCGGCGTCAAGCAGACGGCGGGCGCGATCGGCTACGTCGAGCTCAACTACGCGACCCAGGCGGCGCTCCCCACCGCGAAGCTGAAGAATGCAGACGGCGCGTTCGTCGCCGCCTCCGTTGACGGCGTGACCGCGGCCGCCGATGCCGCAGCAGCCAGCTTCCCGGCGGACTTCCGGGCCCAGCCCATCATCAACGGCGCGGGTGCCGCGACGTATCCCATCGCCGCCTACACCTACCTCCTCGTCTACGCCGACCAGAAGGTCCAGGCGAAGGGTCAGGCCCTGGTCTCGTTCATCTACTGGGCCCTCACCGACGGCCAGGCCGACGAGACCGGGCTGGGCTACGCACCGCTCCCGAAGGCGGTCGTGGACAAGGCCCTCGCTGAGCTGCACACCATCACCTCGGGCGGTACGCCGATCTGGCCGTAGCCGCCACCTCCACCGCGCGCTCCTCCTCCCAGGGACGGCCCCGCTGCGGAGCAGCGGGGCCGTCCCATCTCCCGCCCTGCCATCACTGGTGCGGTACCCTCACCCTGGCTCGACCAGCCCACCGAATCCCACGAAGGATCGCCGCGCGATGACGACCCTCGCCCCCACCGGCCGACTCCGGGGCCGAACCACACCTCGACGGGCGGATGTCGTGTTCCGCAGCGGCACGCGCGTCTTCGGCGGGGCCGTGATCGCCACGCTCGGGGTGGTGGCCGCGGTGCTCGTCGTCTCGTCGGTGCCCGCCTGGACACGGTTCGGGGTCGACCTGATCACACAGACGACGTGGGACCCGGTCCGTGACGTCTACGGCGCGCTGCCGTTCATCGTCGGGACCCTCTACGCCTCCGCGATCGCGCTCCTCCTCGCGACGCCGATCGGGATCCTCACCGCGATCTTCCTGTCCGAGTTCGCGCCGCGACGGGTTGCGATCCCGCTCTCGTTCACGATCGAGCTGCTGGCCGCGATCCCGAGCGTCGTGATCGGCCTGTGGGGCGTCTTCGTGCTCAGCCCGTTCCTCCGCGACACCGTGGACGCCTGGCTGGTCGCGACGCTCGGATGGCTCCCCTTCTTCCGTGGCCCAAGCTACGGGGTGGGCCTGGGCGCGGCGGGCGTGATCCTGGCGATCATGATCCTGCCCACGATCGTCTCAATCTCGCGCGAGGTGCTGAGCTCCGTCCCGAACAGCCAGCGCGAGGCGATGTTCGGGCTGGGTGCGACGCGCTGGGAGGTCGCGATCAAGGCCGTGCTCCCGTACGCACGCTCCGGCGTGATCGGCGCAGTGATCCTGGGCCTGGGGCGTGCGCTGGGCGAGACGATGGCCGTCACGATGGTGATCGGCAACGGCCAGGACATCCCGGTCTCGGTCTTCGACCAGGCCCAGACGATCGCCTCGAAGATCGCGGTCACGTTCAACGAGGCGAGCGGCGGGCTCCAGACGCAGTCGCTCGTCGCGATCGGCCTGATCCTCCTCGTGATGACGCTGCTCCTCAACGTCGCCGCGCGCCTCCTGGTCTCGCGCGTGCAGCAGGGGCCCGCCCAATGAGTGCCACGCCTGGCACGCTGGCCGGGTCGCGCGCGCCGTTCGCCGAGCGCCTCGCCGCGGTGCGTGGCTCGCGCCGGCGGACCATGGACCGGGTGATGCGGACGGTCGCCCTCGCGGCGGCGGTCGTGTGCGTGATCCCACTGGCCGCGATCCTGTTGTTCGTCGTCATCAAAGGCGCCGCGGCGTTGAACCTGGACCTGCTCACGAAGCCCCCGAAGGCACTCGGGACGGGCGGCGGTGCCCTCAATGCGATCCTCGGTTCGCTCCAGATGGTGGCCCTCGCCGCGCTCGTCGCGGTCCCGGTCGGCGTCCTCGGCGGCATCTACGTCAGCGAGTTCGCCAGCCGCCGGTCGGCGCGCGCGGTTCGCTTCGGGGCCGATGTCCTCGCCGGGGTCCCGTCGATCCTCATCGGCATCGTGGCGTACACGCTTCTCGTCCTGCCGTTCAAGCAGTTCAACGCGGCCGCGGGGAGCGTGGCGCTCGCGCTCATCATGGTCCCGGTCATCGTGCGAACGACCGAGGAGATGCTGCGACTCGTTCCGCGCGAGCTCCGGGAGGCCGGCTACGCCCTCGGCGTGCCGACCTGGCGGGTCGTCCTGTCGGTGGTCCTGCCGGCCGGGCGCACCGGCGTCCTGACCGGGGTCATGCTGGCCGTGGCCCGCGCCGCCGGGGAGACAGCGCCGCTCCTCTTCACGGCGCTGGGCTCGCGCCTCGTCAACGTCGGCGAGTTCGGCCAACCGATGGACGCCCTCCCGCTCTTCATCTACAACGGGGCGCGCCAACCGATCACGGCCCTCAACGAGCAGGCATGGGGCGCCGCCCTCCTCCTGCTGCTGTTCGTCCTGGGAGTCAACGTCGCGGTCCGGGCTCGTTCGTGGGGTCGCCGGGCCGGATGATGGAGGAGAAGATGGCGATCGAGATCCGCCCCAGGGAGGACCAGCCCGTCGTGACGACCCGGCCCACGACCGAACCGGCGTCGGCCCGGGTCCCGACCCGCGCGCCCGAACAGGCGGCCGCTGCCCGGACCACGAAGATCGAGGCCCGCGACCTCAACCTGTATTACGGCTCGTTCCGGGCGGTGCGGGACGTCACCATGGACATTCCCGCCAACGAGATCACCGCGATCATCGGCCCGTCCGGCTGTGGCAAGAGCACGTTCCTGCGGTCGCTCAACCGGTTGCACGAGCTGGCCCACGGGGCGCGGATGGAGGGGCGGCTCCTGATCGACGGGGTCGACATCTATGAGCGCAGCGTGGATGCCGTGGACCTCCGGCGCCTCGTGGGAATGGTCTTCCAGCGCCCGAACCCGTTCCCCACCATGTCGATCTACGGAAACGTGGCTTCCGGCCTCCGCCTCGGCGGCGGGCCCAAGCCGGCCGACCTGGACGAGATCGTGGAGCGCTGCCTGACCAGGGCGGCACTCTGGGACGAGGTCAAGGACCACCTGGGCGCCCCCGGGACGTCCCTGTCGGGCGGCCAGCAACAGCGCCTCTGCATCGCCCGCGCGCTCGCTGTGGACCCGGAGGTCATCCTCATGGACGAGCCGGCGTCTTCGCTCGACCCGATCGCGACGCTCCGGATCGAGGAGCTGATGCTGGAGCTCCGCGGCAGCTACACGATCGTGATCGTGACGCACAACATGCAGCAGGCGTCCCGGGTGAGCGACCAGACCGCGTTCTTCTCGATGGGCGAGGATCGTGCGGGCTACCTCGTCGAGATGGGCCAGACGACCACGATCTTCACCAACCCTCGGGAGCAGCTGACCGAGGACTACATCTCGGGCCGGTTCGGCTGAGCGACGCGGAGGAATCCATGGAACACGATCGAACGAGCGATGTCGCGCTTCCGCGCGGTGTCGAGGAGATCCTGGTCCGCGTCGAGGGGGATATCCCCGAGCGAATGCGCTCGGCGCCGCGCGCCTCGCTCGACCGCGAAGAGCGGATCATCAAGGAGACGCTCCTCCGGATGGCCAGCCTCATCGAGGAGCGCATCCGGCTGACCATCGACGCGCTGGAAACCCACGACGCTGCGCTGGCGCTGACCGTGATCGAGGGCGACGCCGAGATCAACGCGATGCAGGCCGAGGCGCTCGACCACATCATCCTGACGATCGCGACCCAGGCGCCGGTCGCGCGCGACCTGCGCTTCCTGCTGACCCTGGACCACATCGCCTACGAGCTGGAGCGGATCGGCGACTCGATCGCGAACGTCGCGAAGCGCGTCCGGGACGTGGCTCCCTACCCGCCCATTGCCGACTACGTCGGAATCCCCGAGATGGGGCGCCTGGCCGCGCTGATCCTCGCCGACATCGGGCGGGCCCTCGTGGACTCGGACGTGAGCGTCGCGCGGGCGGTCGCCAGCCAGGATGACGCGATCGACGCCTACTACCATCGCGCCACGGACGAGCTGATCCGCCTGGGACAGGCGGATCCGGCCAACGTCGAGCGGGCCGCCCGCCTGCTGATCGCGGCCCACTACCTGGAGCGGATCGGCGACCGGGTCACGAACATCGCCGAGGACGTCGTGTTCCTGGCCACCGGCCAGCACGAGGACCTGAACCCATGAGCGACTCGCGGCCGCCCATCCGCGTCCTGTTCATCTGCACCGGCAACTCCGCGCGGAGCCAGATGGCCGAGGCAATCCTCGGCCGCCTCGGCCGGT
>JADGQG010000157.1 GCA_017882025.1 Chloroflexota bacterium | reverse complement strand
GAGGGCGTCATGACCCAGCGGTCTTCGGCGCCCACAACGCGGTTCGGATGGGCCGTCGGCCGACCACCGGGCCAGTTCTCGATGATCGCCCGGTCGTTGGCATGCCCCCGTACCCGTTCGCCGGACTGCGGCCACTCGACCGACCAGTCGGGGTGGCGCAACGCAGCGAGCACGTTGTCGTCGTTAGCGACCACCGCCTCGACATACCGACGCACGACCTGTTCGTTCGATGGTGGGGCCATTGGCACCTCTCCCCGCATGACCGGATAGGACGGCCACGATGACCCGCGAGGCCCACACGGTCAACCCCGTTGATGTCAGGTGAGGTGGCGGCAGGCTGACTTGACGACCGGATCGTCAGGGTTGCGCCTCCTGCGATTGTCCCTGACGATCCTGATG
Source organism: Chloroflexota bacterium (assembly GCA_017882025.1). GTDB lineage: Bacteria > Chloroflexota > Limnocylindria > Limnocylindrales > CSP1-4 > CTSoil-043. The sequence continues at coordinate 4,213 of JADGQG010000157.1, read as the reverse complement.
ACCGGGTCCGAGTGTGCGACCCCTATTACCGGATATTGGAAGTGACACGACCGGCGAGGACGAGTGCGCGGGCGGGCCTCGTCCGTCTCCTACTCGTCGTCCTGGCGGGTCTGCTGCTCGGGATCGGCTCCTTCTGGACCGTGAGCGCTGTCATGCAGCCGCGGCGCACCACGCCGGTGTTCGACCCGCCAGTGTTAGCCGGTCAGCAGCTCTGGGGGGCATGTGCCGGCGGGTTCTACGCTCGTCACGGCGATGTGATCGTGCTCACGTCGACCGGTCACTGCACCGGCGAGGGTACCGTCGCCTACGAGCCGGACGGCACCACGGTGCGCGGTGTCTTTGGCCCGGCCGCCCGGGATGCGTCGTGCCCGTATCCCGGGCACACGTGCGCCGCGTCCGATATCAACTACCTGGTGGTCGCCAAGAACCGCATTCCGTGGGGGCACCTGAACGTCGTGGATTTGGGCACCGCTGGTTACCGGATCATCCCGCCTGGCACGCGGCCGCTCGCCTGCGCTGACATCGCGATCGGTGACCAGGCCGAGATTGACGGTCGTAACGTGTATCGGAGCGGCACAGTCTCGGAGAAGGGCGACAACCTCCATCCGGAGGACGGCGCGTACTTCCCTTGCATGATTGCCGCACGCATCCCCGTGGCGGTCGGCGATTCTGGCGGCGCAGTCCTCGTGCGTGGAATCCCGGCGGGGGTCACGAGTCGCAGCTTCGCCGGATGGCTCGGGTTCACGCCATTGGCCGAGGGGCTGGCCGAGTTGGGGCTGGATCTGTGCACCACGCCCGACTGCGGACTTGTGCCGCAAGCGTGATTGGGGCGCCATCAACGAGGCCACGAGCGCCCAGGGCGCCGCGAGATTGCGCCCGAGCACGCCAATCTGGCACCGCGTGCGCCAATAACGCCAGGTGCGGGACTGTTACCCGAGTCCGGGGGCAGCCGGCACGGACTGCGGCCGCACCACAGTCGGCTGGCGGCGAGCGTGTGGGGCCGCCCCACCTGGTCGCCGGTCGCCGTCAGACGGCCGATCGTCGCGGCGGACCCGGGACGGCTCGCAGTCTCGGGGCAGCGGCGGGGCGTGTCTAGAGGGAATGGTTAAGGGGAGAAGACGCCGGTCTGGGCGAGTGTTCGCGAGTAACACGTGACGTCCAGCGAGTCGAGCGGGCTATCCTGCCGCGATGCGCGGCAGATACCCGGAGATCGAACCCTACGCCTCGGGGTTGCTCGACGTGGGCGACGGGCACCGGATCTACTGGGAGACGTGCGGCAACCCAGAAGGCGCGCCGGCGCTCGTCCTCCACGGCGGGCCGGGGAGCGGATGCGGGCCCGGCCTGCGCCGCTACTTCGACCCGTCGCGGTACCGCATCGTCCTGTTCGACCAGCGCGGGTGCGGCCGGAGCCTTCCGTTCGCCGGCGAGGCCACGGCCGACCTCTCGGCCAACACGACATTCCACCAGTTCTCGGACATCGAGCGGTTGCGCGAGCACCTCGCCATCGAGCGGTGGCTCCTCTTCGGCGGGTCGTGGGGGTGCGTCTTGGGGCTGGCCTACGCGGAGCGGTTCCCGGAGCGCGTGACCTCGATCGTGATGATGGGCCTCGCGACGGGCCGTCGCGCGGAGACGGACCTCCTCACGCGTGGCCTCGGCAGGTATTTCCCCGACGAGTGGGCGCGCTTTCGCGACCACCTCTCGCCCGAGGATCGGGAGACCGATCTCGCGGCTGGGTACGCACGCCTCCTCGCAACGCCCGATCCGGCGGTGCACGTGGCCGCGGCCGATGCCTGGTGCCGCTGGGAGGACGCCCTCGAGCCGGGGTCGCCGGGCTTCGCGGACGAGCCGCCCGGCTGGCGCCTCGCGTTTGCGCGCCTCGTCACGCACTACTGGAGCCACGGCTCCTGGCTGGAGGATGGCGAGGTCCTGGCGAACGCGGCCCGGCTGGCGGGCATTCCGGGTGTGCTCGTGCAGGGGACGCTCGACCTCGGGAACCTGATCGGGACCCCGTGGGCGTTGGCGGACGCGTGGCCGGGCGTCGAGCTGCGCATGGTGGACGCGGCCCACGAGATGCGCAGCGCTTCCATGATCGACGGGCTAGTCGAGGCGACGGATCGGTTCTCAGATCGTCGGTGATGGTCGTCGCCATCACGGCGCTCGTGCTCGAGCCATCGGCTACCACATACCTCGCGGTCCACGTCCTCCGTTCGAGTTCAGACCGACGGCGGACCCGGCACATAGGGTGGGGTCGATGCCTGGCGCGATCGCGAGGCCTGAAGTGAGGATCCGAGCCGACGTGAGAGGTCTCGCCGGCCTGCCACGGCGTCACCTCACTCGAGACGGACCGCGGGGACGGACGAGGCGTCGACCCGGCCGATGCGCCAGGATGAAACGCCCGCGGAGGCGAGTGCAGCCTCAACGCCCTCGAGGCGCTCCGGCGAGATCGCCGCGAGCAACCCGCCGCTCGTTTGCGGGTCGTACGCCAGGGCCACAAGCGACTCGTCCACGCCCGCGGTGGTCTCGAGCGCTGGCGCGACGAAGCGCCGATTGTGACGGGCGCCGTCCGTCTCGAGACCGGCCGCGGCGAGCGCGAGCGCACCCGGCAGGGCCGGCAGCGTCGCCGCGTCGAAGGTCAGCCGTGCTCCCGAGGCGCGCGCCATCTCGAGCCCGTGGCCCAGCAGCCCGAACCCGGTCACGTCCGTCGCGGCGCCGACGCCGTTTGCCACGAGGGCCTCCGACGCAGCGCGGTTCAGGGTCCGCATCGAGGCGATGGCGGTCGCGAGGTCGGCGGTCGAGACCCGGCCCTGTCGGGCGCCGGACACGAGCAGCCCGGTCCCAAGCGGTTTTGTGAGCAGGAGCAGGTCGCCGGGGCGTGCGGCACCCTTGCGCAGCAGCCGGTCCGGGTGGGCCGCGCCGATCACGGCGAGGCCGAACTTCGGCTCCGGGTCGCGGATCGTGTGGCCCCCGGCGAGCGTCCCGCCGGCCTCGCGGACGACGGCCGCCGCGCCCTCGATGATCGCGGCCATGATGGCCGGTGCCATCGCCTCGGGGAAGGCGGCCACGGAGAGCGCGAAGAGCACGCGCCCGCCCATCGCGAAGACGTCGGAGCACGCGTTCGCAGCCGCGATTGCGCCGTAGGTCGCCGGGTCGTCGACGAGCGGCGGGAAGAAGTCCACGGTGCCGATAACGGCCAGCTCGTCGGTCAGCCGGTAGACGGCCGCATCGTCGGGTGGGTCCAGACCCGCGAGCAGGTTCGCCGGCGGCGGACCCGCGACCGCGCCCAGCCCGGCGAGGACCGTTGCGAGCACGTCCGCACCGAGCTTCGCCGCGCAGCCGCCGCAGTCCGTCAGGTCGGTGAGGCGGATGGCGGGAACACCGGGCTCCCCGCCGCCGAGCCCGGTCCCGGCGACGATCATCCCCGGTCGACGGGGACGGGAGGGCGCTCGGCCGGGCGGGCGGCCTGGCGCGAGCTCGCGGGACTCGCCGCCGGGGCGGTCGCTCCGCCGGCTTCCGCGACGGCTTCGGCGGCGTCAAGCCGGGCGAGCCAAAGCCCGGCACCCATCCTCTCGAACAGCTGCCGCGTCTCGGCGATGGCAGCCCGGACCTGGGCGTCGCCGGGGCCGAGCAGGGTTGCCAGCACGAGCCCGGCGAGCGCCTGCTTACGCGCCGCCCCGACGTCGCGAAGAGCGGCGTACGCCGCGAGGAGTCCCGGCCGCGCCGCGTCCGCGCGTCCATCCAGGGCAGCGATCCCCGCCTCGCCGACGCGGGCGACAATCTGGGCGATCGTCGCGTGCGATCCGGTCGCGCGAAGCGCCCGGACGCTTTCCTCGGCGCGGTCCCGGTCGCGGGCAACGAGTGAGAGGAGCGTTGCGTCGGAGGTCGCCGCGACGGCGTTGTACGGGTCGAGCCGGCCGTTCTCGAGGGCGCTGGAGGCGGCAGCTGCAAGGTCCCCGTGTGCCATGGCCCGGGCGGCCCGCATGACGGCCACGCTCGACGCGAGATACGGCTCTTCGGCAAGGCGCGTCTTCAGCCAACCCTCGACCTCGTCGATCTCCGAATCGGCGATGGCGCCGCCTTCGACCAGGAGCTGGGCCAGGAACATCAGGAGGATGATTCGCTCCTCCGCGCTCGAGGCCTGCTCGAGCCCCGCCCGGATCTCGGTGTTGGCCCAATCCCACTCGCCGGTCTCGATCGCCCCGACGCTGGCGTTCCC
>JADGQG010000033.1 GCA_017882025.1 Chloroflexota bacterium | reverse complement strand
TCTCGCGTGCCTGCGAGGTGAGGAGCAGGTAGAGCGACTCCGGGGTCGTGATGAGGATCTCGGGCGGCCGTTTCGCGACGAGGCGGCGCTCCTTCGTCGTAGTGTCGCCCGTCCGCGACGCGATCGAGACGGCGCGGACCGGGTACCCCAGCCGCGCCCCCGACAGCGCGATCCCGGCCAGTGGTGCCCGGAGGTTGCGCTCCACGTCGTAGGTGAGTGCCTTGAGCGGGCTCACATAGAGGATTCGGACGGAGCCGGGGCCGCCGCCTCTTACGGCGGCCGCGGCGGGTTCCCGCACGAGGCGGTCCAGGCACCACAGGAACGCGGCCAGCGTCTTGCCGCTGCCGGTCGGCGCGTGGAGGAGGACGTGCCCGCCCGCGGCGATCGCGGCCCAGCCTTTGACCTGCGCCGGAGTGGGCGCTGCGAAGGCATCCCGGAACCAGGTCGCCACGGGCGGGCTGAACCGGGCAAGGGGGTCGGCGGCGGAGACAGACCGGGGAGCCACGGGAGCGGGAGTATACGCCCGGAACGCGGAACCGATCAGGCGTTCGAATTGTTGGCGCACGGCCCGGGCCGTGGCGAAGTCCGGGGTCCGGGCGGCCGTCGGTCCCGGCTCGGGTCCCCTACCCGGCCTTCGGCGACTCGGCTTTCGGCGACTCCGCCTTCGGCGTCCCCACCGGCAGGTTGGCCGGCTCCAGGATCTCGTCCACCAGCCCCAGCTCGAGGCACTCGTCCGGCCCCAGGAAGCGCTCGCGCCCTGACCAGATGAAGCGTCGCCACCACGCCGCGTCGCGCCGGCCGGTCCGGCGCGCGAAGAGGTCGGCCACGGTGCGCTGATAGTGCTTGGAGAGCTGTTGGTAGTCCTTGAAGATCCGCTCGTCCTCGCCGGAGAGAATCCACTGCGTGGAATGGAGCATGAGGGTCCCGAACCGGCCGATCGAGCGATGGTCACCGGCCTGGCTGACGATGGCGCCCATCGAGTACGCGTAGCCAAGAACGACGGTGTCGATCCGGACGTCGAAGCGGCGCCGCATCCGGTTGATCATCTCCATCATCGCCAGCCCGTCGCCCACGGAGCCGCCGCCCGAGTTGATGTAGACGGTGATCGGCTGGTCCCGCTGGCCGCGGCGCGGAATGCTCATGAGGAGGATCGACTTCGCGAAGTCCTCCGCGTGCGGCGCGTCGATGTCGTTGACAAAGTACGAGCCGGTGGCATCCAGCGCCATCCGGCGTGCCTGCACCTCCGAGAGGAGCGACCCCAAGTCCGGTACGCGCATGCCCATGTCGTCCTCGCTTCCGCCGCGGCCACGGCCCTGGCCGGCACGGCGAGGGTACGCCTGGTTGACTCGGCGCGGGGCCGATTCACCGCCGGCGGTCGCCGGCGCGGGCCTCGCGGCGCTCGGGCCTCGCGGCACCGGAGCAGACGGCTGACGCAGGCTGGGTGCCTCGGCTACGATGCGCGCATGTTCGGCCTGGACACCGTGGTCGTCCTCATCATTGTCCTCGCGGTCGTGCTTGTCTGGCGCGGACCCAAGATGCTCCCGAAGTGGGGCGAGGCACTGGGACGGGGCGTGAAGGCCGCGCGCAAGGAGGCTGACCAGCTCCGACGCGACGCGGACGAAACCGACGGAACGAACGGAGCCCCGAAGCCCTGACCGCGCTCGCGGACCGGCTCTTCGTCCTCGAGCTGTCGCTCGCGCGGCGCGATGGCACGGCGATCCCCGGCGGCCTCGCCAGCCTGATCGACGACGAGTTCGAGGAGTTCGGGTCGAGCGGCCGGCGTTGGGATCGGCCGGCGATCGTCGCCCTGCTTGCCGAGGCGCCTCCGGCAGACGTGACGATCGAGGCGTTCACCGCCGCCCCGCTCACCGGGCACGTCGTCCTCGTCACCTACCGGAGCATCGCGCGCGCTCCCGGGGTCCCGGCGCGGCACGCATGGCGCTCGTCCGTGTGGGTCCGGCGCGACGGCCGTTGGCTCATCCGCTTCCACCAGGGCACGCCCGCCGTCGCCGGTGAGCCGGGAGGGACGTGACCCGGCGAGTCAGCCGGCCAGGAGCGCGGCCAGCGCCTCGGGCTCCGTGACCGGCTGGCGGCACGCGAATCCGCGGCAGACGAACGCGGTGGGGAGGCCGCGGAGCGCGAAGCGCGCCTGCAGGAGCGGCACCGCGCTCGCCGCAGGGTCCGGGGCGACCACCACCACCTGGCGCGGCCGGAAGCCCGCGCGCGCGACGTCGAGGAGACGCCCGAGCCGTGGGTCGTCCGGCGCGCCGACGAGCGCGATCTCGTCGACCGGCCCGACCCGCCAGTCGAGCGCCACGAGCCACTGGGCGAACGCCGTCGGGTACCGTGCGGGCGCCGTCCCCACGAGTCCCAGGGCGCCCTCGGCCGCGTCCGCGTAGCGCCCCTCGCCGGTGAGCGCCGCGAGTCGCAGGAGCACGAGGACGGCCATCGCGTTGCCGGACGGCAGCGCGTTGTCCTCCACGGTGCGGGGCCGCGCGACGAGCGTCTCCGCGTCATCGGCCGTGTCGAAGAAGCCGCCTTCCGGGTCCCCGAAGCGCGCAATGATCGTCTCCGCCAGGTCGCGGGCCGCGGTGAACCAGCGCTCGTTCGCCGTCGCTTCGTGGAGCGCGAGGAGGCCGTCGGCCAGGCAAGCATGGTCCTCCAGGGTGCCGGCATGGCGTGCCTGCCCGTCCTTCCAGGATCGCCGCAGCCGTCCGTGCTCGTCGAGCAGCACGGCGAGCAGCTGCTCCCCGGCCCGCTCCGCGATCTCGCGATACCGGCGTCCCGCGGCCGCGACCGTCGGGTCCGCCTCGCGCGCGAGCACTGCCGCCGCATCGGCGAAGGCCGCCAGCATCAGCCCGTTCCAGCAGGCGAGCGCCTTGTCGTCCCGCGCCGGTTGCGGCCGTCCGTCCCGCACCACCAGGAGCACCGTGCGCGCCTCGGCCAGCCGGGCCCGCACCTCGGCCTCCGGCAGCCCGGTCCGCGCGGCCAGCCCCGCGTCCGTGGCGACTCGCCGGAGGATCGTGCGCCCGTCCCAGTTGCCGCTTCCGGTCACGTCATACGCGGCTGCGAAGAGCTCGACATCGTCGCCACGCCCGGCCGCGACGAGCGACTCGCGAACCTCGGTCGCGGTCCACGTGTAGGTCGCGCCTTCCTCGCCGTCCGTGTCCGCGTCCAGGCTCGCGGCGAAGACGCCATCGGGCAGAGTCATCTCGCGCGCCACGAAGTCGAGCGTGGAGCGGGCGACGTCCAGGTACCCCGGCTCGCGGGTCAGCTGCCACGCGTGGAGGTAGACGCGCGCGAGCTGAGCGTTGTCGGAGAGCATCTTCTCGAAATGGGGAACCAGCCAGGTGGGCTCCGTGGTGTAGCGGCTGAACCCTCCGCCCAGCTGGTCGTGGATCCCGCCGGCCGCCATCCGGTCCAGCGTCGGGCGAGCGAGCGGGAGCGCCCGGTCGTCGCCGGCGGCCCCGCGCCGGAGCAGGAATTCGAGCGCCATCGGCTGCGGGAACTTCATCGGCGTCCCCCAGCCGCCGTTCGCCGCATCGAACCCCGCCTCCAGGGCAGAGACCGCGGCATCCAGGACCGCGGCATCCGCCGGTGCGGGGCTGTCGCCGAGACGGACCGTCGGCCCGAGCCGCGAGGCCAACCCGTTTCCGGCTCGCTCGACATCGTCGCGTCGCTCGCGCCAACCGCCGGCCACCCCCTCCAGGACGTCGCGGAACGATGGAAGGCCATGGCGCCTCGTGTTCGGGAAATACGTGCCGCCATAAAAGGGCCGGCCATCGGGCGTCAGGAAGACGCTCATGGGCCACCCACCGGACCCGGTCAGGGCCTGCACGGCCTGCATGTAGATCGCGTCCAGGTCCGGTCGCTCCTCGCGGTCCACCTTGATGCTCACGAAGTTGGCGTTGAGGTACGCCGCCGTCCCCGGATCCTCGAACGACTCGCGCTCCATGACATGGCACCAATGGCAGGCCGCGTAGCCGATGGAGAGGAAGATCGGGCGGTCCTCGACGCGCGCCCGCTCCAGCGCTTCCGCGCCCCACGGATGCCAGTCCACGGGGTTGTGCGCGTGCTGGAGCAGATACGGGCTCGTCTCTCCGGCGAGCCGGTTCGTGAGCATGGCCGGATCGTAGCGTCCGCGGGGCGCGCCGGCACGCCGCGTATCAACGGAACTCGGGGCCGGGCTGCGGCGTCCATTGGAGGCCAGACATTACCAAATAGAAACGCCACTTGACAGAGTAGAAAGATCGGGCGCAATATACGGCCGAAGAACGGCATTGTAACGAACGGGGAGGCACACGATGTACGAGTACCGGATCCTCTTCCCTCGGCTGGGCTCGAACGAGATCCGCCGGGAGCTGACGGCCCGGACCGCCGCCGCCGAGCGACGCCGCCGTGACGGCTGCGTCCAGCCTGAGAAGCGCACGCGGAAGGAGCGCCCCTGATGCCCCACGACGCGATCGCGACCTGTCCCATCTGTGGCGGGGAGCTCGCGGTCACCCGGCTCCACTGCCGATCGTGCGCCACGACGCTCGAGGGAGATTTCAACGTCGGACGCTTCGCGCGCCTCTCGCGCGAGCAGTTCGCCCTGCTTGAGAGCTTCCTACGCTCGAAGGGCAACCTGAAGGAGATGGAGCGTGAGCTCGGCATCTCCTACCCGACCGTGCGTGCCCGCGTCGACGCACTTCTGCGCGCGCTCGGGCTGGCCGACGAGGCCGCTGTCGAGGACGACTCGGGAGAGCCCACCCCCGGCGACGCAGCGGGTGCCGTCGACGCCGCCGCGGACGCCCTGGACATGGCCGCCGCGCGGCGCGAGATCCTGGAGCGGCTCGCGCGCCGCGAGATCGACGCGGCCTCGGCGGCAGCCGAGCTGCGGGCCCTGGGAGGCTGACCGATGCATGAGGGACAGGCTGCCGCGGGATCCGTTGTCCGCGAGCACGACATCGGGCCTGGCGGGTCCGTCGTGGTCGCCGTCGAGGCGGACGACGTCCGAGTGCGCGGCGTGGATGGCACGACCGTTCGCCTCGTGGCTCCCGCCACGGACCATCCGGCCGTCGAGGTCATGGCCCAGCCCGGTCGCTACGCCATCCGCCTCGGGCAGCCGATTCGCGGGCGCGTCTTCGGCTTCCGGTTCGGCAGCCGTGGCGTCTTCGGGCTCGAGGTCGGCGGCGGCACGGTGGAGCTGGAAGTCCCGCGCGACGCGCGGCTCGAGATCAGCGCGCGCTCCGGCGACGTGAGCGTGCGGGACGTGACCGGCTCCGTCGCCGTCAGGACGGTCAGCGGCGACGTCTCAATCCGCGGCGGCGGCGGGGATCTCCGCATGGAGGCCGCGTCCGGGAACATCCGGGCCGTGGCCGCGGCCCCGATCGCGGCGACCGTCCGGACGATCAGCGGTGACGTGGAGATCGATGCGCCGCGGACGGAGCGGACCAGCATCACGACCGTGAGCGGTGACGTGGAGGTCGCCAGCACCTTCGCGCCGGGCGGCGACCACGTCGTGACCACCACGTCCGGCGACGTGGAGCTTGCAGTGCACGGCGGCGTCACGATCGACGTTCGGACCGTCTCGGGCGACGTCGACTGCGTACACCCCCAGCTGCGCGGGGGCACGGGACGGCGGGATCCGCTCGTCATCGGCGACGGCGCGGCCCGAGTCGCGGTCCGGACGCTCTCCGGGGACATCGAGGTCCGCGCCGGCCGGGTCCGCCCGGAGCGGGTCGATGTCCCGGGCCGGCCGGCACAGGGCGCACAGGAGCTCGCCGCAGTTCTGCCGCTCCCCCCAGTCGCGTCGGTCGCCGCGGTTCCGCCGGTCGGCGGCGCGGGCGTCGACGATGCTGGCCGGATGACCCTCGAACCGGCCGACACGCTGGCCACCCTCGAGGCACTCGCCCGCGGTGAGATCGACGTCGCGGAAGCGGAGCGCCGGCTGGGTGGCGAGGGTCGCGTCGGTGGCTGACCCCGTGGAGGACGTCCTCCGACTCGTCGCCGATGGCCGTCTCACCCCTGCCGAGGCGGCCCCGATCCTCGACGCCCTCGATGCCCGCGAACGCGCGTCCCGGCCGCTGGCCGGCGGCCGGCCCGCGACTCCCGGCTCTCGCGCCGGCACGGCGAACGCCGGCACCTCCGGTCCGACCGGAGCCGGCGCGCCGACGCGGATCCGCGTCCAGGTCCGCGAGAACGGGCGCGTCGTGGTGGACCTCCAGGTGCCGGGCGTCCTGGCGGGCCTGGCCGGCTCGCTGCCCGGAATCCCTGCCGGCTACGCGGACCGCGTGCGCGAGGCTCTCCGGACGGGCCTCCGCGGCCCGATCATCGACATCCGGGACGAAGACGACAGCGGCCTCACGATCACCATCGACTGACTTCGCGGTCGGGACCCGGTCGCGCGGTCGGGACCCGGTCGCGGCCGGTCTACCATTGGCCCGTGCCCCGAGCCAACCGTCTTCGAGTCCGCCTGCCTCGCCCCGGCACCGGGAACCTTCGTCTCCGCGAACGCATCCGGCGGCGCCCGATGCCAGCGTTCAACCGGTTCGGGGTTCCGGCCGGTGCGCGCACCTCCCTCGCTGAGTGGCGGGTGTTCGGCAGGCCGCGCTATCGGATCTTCCACGGGATCGGGGGGACCGCGGCGGCCGTCTTCGCGCTGGCCGGGGATGGCCTGACGATCCCGCTCCTGCTGGCGCTCGGAACGCCGGCCGCGGCGGCAACGGTCATCGGCGTCCTCCCGTTCGCGCTCAGCACGGCGCAACTGCTGGTTCCGTCGCTCCTCCGGCGCACGCAGGGCAACCTCCGCCTCGTGACGCTCGGCATCCTGGCCGTCGGCGAGACTCGCGGCTTCGTGCTGGCCGGAGTCGTCGTCCTTCACGAGCTCCATCTCATCCCGTCGGCCGTGGCGATCATCGCGATCGCGGCCGTGATGAGCCTCGCCGGGGCCGCCTCCGCGATCGGCGGCGCCAATCTCATGGCCTGGTACGGCGCGATCCTCCCGGACAGCGAGCGACGGTTCGTGGCGCCGCGCGTGATGGGGATCACCCAGGGCCTCGGCGCGGTCCTCCTCCTGCCGGTCGCGCTCGTCGTCCAGGCGGGGTTGAGCGCGATCGGCCTTCTCGTCTACGCGATCATCTTCGGGATCGCCGGCGTCTTCGGGATCGCCGAGCTGGCGGTCGTCCGGCGCCTGCGCCGCCCCGGGCGCGTTCGCGTCGCCCCACGCGGCGAGGCGCCGCCGCGCAGCCCGGAGACGAACCGGTTCATCCGCGCCGTCGCCATCGCGGCATTCGGGGCGGGCATGGGTCCCTACCTCTCCATCTACAGCATCAGCGTCCTGCGACTGCCCCCCGGCTTCGCGATCCTGCTCTCCGCGATCGCGTCGGCGGCGGCGCTCGTCTCCGCGACCGTCGTCGGCGGCTGGCTCAATCGCGGCTCCGCCTCGCGGACCCTGCGCCTCTCATTCGTCCTGCGCGGCGGCTCGATGATCGTGGGCCTGCTCGCCTTCCCCGGGAACCCGCTCGCCTGGCTTGTCCTCTGCGTCGTGGCGGCGATGGCGTCGTCCGGCGCCTCGGCGGGCTCGCTTGCCTCGAACGAGCGCCTCCTCCGCCTCACCGGCGGCGTGGACCTGATCGGCGCGCAGGCAGCCTTCGTCGCCCGGAGCGCGGCGGGGCTGACCCTCGGGCAGACCTCGTCCGGCCTCCTCCTCGCCATCCTGCCGCTGGGCTACCCCGCCTTCGCGCTCCTCTTCACGGTTTCGGGGTTGACCCGGCTGGTCATGGCGACGCGGGTGGAAGTCTCCCCGAACTGGTCGTCGGCGACGGCAGTCTTCGACGTGGCGGAGCTGAAGGGGGGAAGAAAGGACTGACCGCGGGTCGTACCCTCCGCGGGTGCGAGTGCCGGGCGCGGGTGCGGAGCCCGGCGTGGGCTGCGGCGCGGTCAAGGCGCATCGACGCGCGGTGAAGGCGCCGCCGGCCGGTCGCACCGCAGCCGGGAGCGTATCGTCAGCGGATGGACCGCTGGAAGACGATCATCGAGCCGTTCCGGATCCACTCCGTGGAGCCGATCCGGATGACCACCCGCGACGAGCGCCTGCGCGCCATCGAGGCGGCCGGGCTGAACCTCTTCAACCTCCACGCCGACGACGTCCTGGTGGACCTGCTCACCGATTCGGGGACCGGTGCGATGAGCCGGGACCAGTGGGCCGCCGTGCAGCACGGCGACGAGTCGTACGCTGGCTCGCCGTCCTGGTACGTCTTCCTGGCCGCCGTGCAGAAACTCTTCCCGTTCCGCCACGTCATCCCGACCCACCAGGGACGCGCCGCCGAGAAGATCCTCTTCTCGGTCATCGGCGGCCCCCGCAAGGTGATCCCGAACAACACCCACTTCGACACGACGCGGGCGAACGTTGAGGCGACCGGCGCGGAGGCGGTCGACCTCGTGATCGAGGAAGGCCGCCACCCGGAGGTGGAGCACCCCTTCAAGGGCAACATGGACCTCGTCCGGCTGGAGGAGCTCCTCGTGGCGCGGAGCGCCGACGTGCCGGCCGTCTTCGTCACGATCACGAACAACTCCGGTGGCGGCCAGCCGGTCAGCCTGGAGAACCTTCGCGGGGTGCGCGCGCTGTGCGACCGGTTCGGCGTCCCGCTCTTCCTCGACGCCTGTCGATTCGCGGAGAACGCCTGGTTCATCAAGCTCCGTGAGCCCGGCCAGGCCGCGCGAGGCGTGCCGGAGATCGTCCGCGAGATCGCCTCGCTCGCCGACGGCATGACCATGTCAGCCAAGAAGGATGGCCTCGCGAACATTGGCGGTTGGCTTGCGATGCGCGACGACGCGCTCGCCGAACAGTGCCGGAATCTCCTGATCCTGACGGAGGGCTTCCCGACGTACGGCGGCCTCGCCGGTCGCGACCTTGAGGCCATCGCCCAGGGCCTCAGCGAGGTGGTTGACGAGGATTACCTCCGCTACCGAATTCGGTCCACGGCCTACCTCGGCGACGCCCTGTCGGCCGACGGCATTCCCGTGGTCCGGCCTATCGGCGGGCACGCGGTCTACCTGGACGCGCGTGCGCTTCTGCCGCACATCCCGCCGCTCCAGTATCCCGGCCAGGCACTCGCAGTGGCACTCTTCGTGGAGGGCGGCATCCGCGGCTGCGAGATCGGGACGGTGATGTTCGGTCGACACCCCGATGGGAGCGAGACGCCCGCGGCGATGGATCTCGTCCGGCTGGCGATCCCGCGCCGGACGTACACCCAATCGCACGTGGACTACGTGATCGAGGTGGTCCGCTACGTAGCGAAGCGGGCGCCGGACCTGCACGGGCTCCGGATCGTCGACGAGCCGGCGGCGCTCCGCCACTTCACTGCGCGGTTCGCACCCGTCACGTAGCCAATTCGCACCCGTCGCGTCGTGCGGCTGGCCGCATCTCTTGCCCAGCCGCGGTACCGTAGCGGCCATGGGGACCGCTCTCGCCCGCGCCGGCACCCGCGAGCACGCGCCGCAACGCGCCTCCTCGCCCCGGGAAGCGGCGGGACTCGAGGGCGACCTCGGCGCGGCAGGCGAGGACTAACCTGACCGCGTTGGAGCCTGGCAGCCCGACTATGTGGCGGTACCTCCCCGACGACGGGGAGCGCGACCCGCGGACCAACCTTGCCCGGGAGGAGGCGATCGCGCGCCACGTCGCGGCCGACGCGGCGGCCCGGACGCCCGTCCTCCGGCTCTGGCGCGATGCGCCGTGCGCGGTCATCGGGCGCTTCCAGCTCGCGGCCGCCGAGGTGGACCTGGCAGCGGCTGCGGCGCTCGGTGCTCCGGTTCTGCGCCGGTTCACCGGCGGCGGCACGGTCTGGCATGACCGGGGCAATCTCAATATCTCGGTCGTGCTCCGGCCGGAGGACGCGGTCCTCGCCGCGGATTCGTCGCTCCGGCGGCTGCCCGGCCTCTATCGGCTGGTCCTGGCGCCGCTTGCTGCCGCGGTCCGGTCCCTGGGCGTCGCCGCGGAGATGACCGAGCGCGACATCCTGGCGCCCGGCGGCAAGCTCTCGGGCGTGGCCGCATGGCTCGGCGGGCGCGCGCTCCTGGTTCACGCGACGCTCCTCGTGGACGCCGACCTCGACGCGCTGGCCCGCGTCTGCAACGGGCCGGGCGCGGCCGGCGATCCGCGCTGGGAGCGCACGCAGAGCCGTCGCGTCGGGGTCACCTCGATCGCCCGCGAGCTGGGCGGTGCGCCGGCCGCCGCCGACGTGGAAGCGGCCGTGCTGGAGGCGTTCGGCGTGGACCCCGCGGGTCGTGCCGCCCTCACGCCCGCCGAGCGCGCCGCCGCTGACCGCCTCCTCGCCGACCGCTACCGCGATCCCACCTGGCACACGGGGGAACCGGTGGACGGGACCCGCTAGGGCGGGAGACGTCGGTACGTGCTATCGGCACGCCGCGCGACGCGGAGCACGAGCACTCTCGCCCGTCCGTCCTCGACCAGGTAGATCACTCGCAGCTCCCCAACGCGGAGCCGCAGGAAGGACGTCCCGGTGAGCGCGGACGCCCCTGGCGGGCGCGGATCGGCCCCGAGCGCCAGGATCGGGCCGCGCAGCCGCGCAGCCGCGTTCGCGGGGAGCTTCCGAAGCTCGCGCTCAGCGGCGGGTGTCAGTTCCACCCGGAACCGGCGATCGCTCACTCCGACGGTGCGCGGTCGAGGAGGTCCGCGTCGCCCTCGACGCCGTACGTCGCCTTCGTCTCCGCGGCGTGCTGCCGGAAGAAGTCTTCGGCCGCAACGCCGCCGGCGCGCTCGTATTCGGCGAGCGCAGCACGCCCGGCGATCGCGTCCTCCGCGTCCTCAAGGCGTTCCAGCCAGGCCGCAAGCGCCTCTTCCAGCACGGATCGGACGCTGCGGTCCGCGCGAGCAGCTTCGACCCGGATGGCCCGGTAGAGATCAGCGTCCAGGTCGACCGTCATCTTCATGTGCCCATATTCCTGTATCACCGGATTCCTGTCAACCTCGCCCCGCTGCGGGACCTTCCCGCCCGCGGGATCCTTCCTCGACCCGCGGGGCTCCTCCCGCCCGCAAAACCCGGTCGCCCGGCCCATCCCCTACCCTTTCGCCCATGCGCGAACACATCGAGGGACACCGGATCACGCTCGTGCTGAACGGCCTGCCCATCGAGACCCTGGCCGACCTGCCGCCAGAGCCGGGGCGCCTGCTGTTCGTGGGGCTCAACCCGTCGCCGGTGAGCGTGGAAGCCGGCCACTACCATCGCGGCCGCCTTGGCCAGTCGTTCTGGCGCCGCCTCGTGCGGGCGCAGATCTTGCCGCCCCACACGGACCTCGAATGCGCCGATGACGCGCTCGTCGCGGCGGGCCACGGGATCACCGACCTCCTCAAGTTCCCGACGCCGCGCGACACGGCGACCGAGACGGAGCTCCGGGCGGGGGTCGGGCCGCTGTTCCAGAAGGTGGCGATCTGGCGTCCGGCGGCCGTCGTCTTCGTCTACAAGCGCGGCGCCGAGGCGTGCGCCGGCCGGCACATCCCGGAGCCCTGGGGCCGCATCGAGGGCCTCGCGCTGGCCGCTCGCCCATGCTTCCTGATGCCCGGCCCGTATGCGCCACGCAAGGCGGTGGACGTGGGGCTCAACCTGATCCGCAACCTGGGCGCGGCCATCGAGGGCTGACCCTCGCTGATACGCGGCCGACTGACCGGCCTCAGCCCTCGCGGAAGAGCCGCGCGAAGCCCGGGTACGGCTTGAGCGGGACGAGGTCGAAATCGATCAGGCCGGCCGCCACGAGCGGCAGGCTGTCGACCGCGGCGCGGGCGGCGGTGACGTCCGGGACCTCGAACACCAGGACCCCGTTCGCCCGATCCGCCCGGTAGTAGACCTCGCGCAGGACGTCGCGCTGGCAGAGCTCCCAGACCGTCCGGGCCTCTGCCGGGCTCAGCTCCGCGAACCGCGGGTCGTCCTGCGCGACCAGGTCGCGCCCCAGCGCCAGCACCTTCGTGGAATTCCTCCCGTACGCTTCTGGCCGCCCTGCCTGGGCCGAGACACGTCAGACGATGCCGACCGGGCGCTCAATCGCCGCGTCGGTCCGGAAGCGGCGGTCCACGAGGATCCGGATCACGTAGTTGATCTCCAGGCCCGCCCCGTCGAACGACGGCGCCGAGCCCTCCGGGACCAGGAGCCGGACCTCGACACCGCCGGCCATGGTGGCCGGATCGATCGGAGCCGAGGCGATGATCCCCTCCGTGCCGTTCGGCGCGTTCGTGCGGCGGTGGAGCTCGACTCGGCCCTTCTGCCCGCCGGGGGCCGACGGCCAGCGCACGGACACCGTCATCTCCGTGCCGGCAGGCACCGGAAGCGGCGACGTGACGCTGATCATCGCGTCGCCGACCGGGACGCCCTGCACGAGGCTCAGGCCGCCCTGCTTGCCGACGCCGGCACGCAGCAGGTCCGGGTGCTGGGCCACTGGCAGGTGCATCGCCACGAACGGATCGTGGCCGTGGGCGATGTCCCACCGAACCTCGAGCGCCCACGCGATGATCGACTCGCCCAGGTGGGCGGTCGGCGGGCCGAGGCGCGGGGCGGGGACGGCGAACTGTGCCCTCCACTCCCGGCCCGGCTCAAGGGTCGCGGGGACGGCAGGCTCCAGGAACGCGTCCTCGACGAACAGCTTGCCGTGGACCTCCACCCAGTGGTCGGAGCTGGTGACGTGTCCGTCGCTGTCGCGGTGATCCTCCGAGCGGGTGACCTCGTCCAGCCGAAGGCCAACCAGCCGCAGGGCTGCGCTTCGGGCGACGACCTGCTCGGTCGCGGTCACGCGGATCGTGCCGGTGATCCCTTCGCCGACCCGCGCCGGTTGATCCAGGGTGATCTCGCCGACGATCGGCCCGTCCGCCGCCTTCACGAGCTCTTCCGCCAGGACCGTGTGGAGCGGGTGGCTCCCCTGCGGCCCGGCGAGCCGCGGGCCGTTGATGGCGTCGAACGGCGACGGCGCCGACCCGGAGCGGTGCATGAGCGAGCCGAG
>JADGQG010000156.1 GCA_017882025.1 Chloroflexota bacterium | reverse complement strand
TACCGACGCCTCGCGGCGGAGGGCCTGGTCTGCCAGGCGGAGGGGCGCGAGCTGACGCTGACCCAGCCCGGGCGCGCGGCGGCCGACGGGATCTTCCGCCGTCACGCGCTGCTCGAGTGGCTGCTGACCAGTGTCGTGGGCCTCGGCTGGGCGGAGTCCGACGAGGAGGCCGCGCGCCTCCAGGGCGCAATCTCGCCGCGGGTGGAGGCCCGGCTGGACGAGCTGCTGGGCCACCCCGAGACGTGCCCGCACGGCAACCCGATCGACGTCGCGATCGCCGCCCGGCGGCCGGCCGGCGTGTCGCTCGCGAGCCTGGAGGCGGGCGACGTCGCCACGGTCTACCGGATCACCGAGACCGCGGAGGAGGACCCGGCGCTCCTCTCCTACCTCGAAGCCCGCGCGCTGACGCCGGGGGCCCGCATCGAGATCCTGGCCCGCTCCGCGTGGCTGGACGCGGTCACGCTCGAGGGGCCGATCGGGCGGGCCACGCTTGGGCTGCGCCCGGCGTCGCTCGTCCACGTGCTTCGGGGCGAGGCGGACCCGTCGCTCTTCCACCGGGTCCCGGCCCGACTTCGCACCGGCTGACGCGACGCCCCGCGACCCGTCGCCCACCGACCCGTCGCCCGACGCGGCACCCGTACAATCGCGGACATGACCACCGCCCGCGTCCGCATCGCTCCCAGCCCAACCGGGCCGCTCCACATCGGCACCGCCCGGACCGCGCTCTTCAACTACCTGTATGCGCGGCACGTCGGCGGGACCTTCATCCTCCGCCTGGAGGACACGGACGTCGCGCGCTCGACGCCCGAGTTCGAGGAGGACATCCTCGAGCACCTCCACTGGCTGGGGCTCGAATGGGACGAGGGGCCGGCCGCGGGCGGGCTCCCCGAGCGCGGCGCCTTCGGTCCGTACCGCCAGATGGCGCGCCGCGAGCTCTACCGCGCGGCCGCCGAACGGCTGCTGGCGGCGGATCAGGCGTACCCCTGCTACTGCACGGCCGACGAGCTCGACGCGGAGCGCCACCGCCTGGAGGCGGCGAAGCTCCCGCCGCGCTACAGCGGCCGCTGCGCGACGCTCACGCCGGCGGAACGGGCGCGCTTCGAGGCCCAGGGCCGCCGGCCGGCCATCCGATTCCGGATCCAGCCCGGGGTCGTGGTCTTCGACGACCTGGTCCGTGGGCGGGTGGAGATCGACGCCGCGGCGCTGGGCGGCGACCTCGTGATCGTCCGGGCCGACGGGACGCCGCTCTACCACTTCGGGGTCGTCGTCGACGATGCGGCGATGGGCATCACCCACGTGATCCGCGGGGAGGACCACCTCTCGAACACGCCGAAGCACATCCTCCTCTTCCGCGCGCTCGGGTATCCCGTGCCAGTCTTCGCCCACCTCCCGCTCATCCTGAACCTGGATCGGACGAAGATGAGCAAGCGAAGAAGCCAGACCGCGATGAAGGACTACATCGCCGAGGGGTTCGTGCGCGAGGCCCTCGTCAACTACCTTGCCCTCCTCGGCTGGTCGACCGGGACGGAAGAGGAGATCCTTTCCCTCGACGATCTTGTCGGGCGCTTCGACACCGGCGCGATCCAGAAGGGGGGCGCGATCTTCGACCGCCAGCGGCTGGAGTGGCTCAACGGCCAGTGGATCCGCCGCCTGGCCGACGACGACCTCGCGGCGCGGCTCGCGCCATTCCTGGAGGCCGAGACCGCGGCCCGGCGAACCGATCGAACGCCGTCCCGGGCGGAGATCGTGGCGCTCCTGCCGATGATCCGCGAACGGCTGCCGGTCCTCGCGGCGATCGGGGACCTCGTTGGGTTCCTCTACGTGGAGGACCTCGTCACGGACGCGGCGCTCCTGGTCCCGAAGCGCTGGGACGCCGCGACCGCCCGTGCCGGGCTGTTGGCCGCTCGAGCGGTCATCGAGGACGCCGGCGAAGCCGACTTCACGGTCCCGGCGCTCGAGCCGGCGCTCCGCGGGCTTGCCGACGCGCGCGGCTGGAAGGCCGGGGACCTGTTCATGGCAATCCGCGTCGCGATCAGCGGCCGGACCGCGACGCCGCCGCTCTTCGAGTCGATGGTGGCGCTGGGTCGTGAACGAACCTCGGCCCGCCTGGCGCGCGCCGCGGACGCGCTCGCCGCGTGAGGATTCTCGGCGCCCCGGAACCCGGGGCGCCCGCGCCACGAAAACCGGCCGTTAACACGGCTCCGTATCCTTAGCGACGAATGGCCCGCACGATCCTCGTCGTCGACGACGAACCGACCCTGAGAGAGACCCTCGCCGAGGCGCTCGACGCGGACGGGTTCCGCGTGCTGACAGCCGCCGACGGACGGGAGGCGCTGAGCCGGTTCCGCGAGCACCACCCGGACCTCGTGGTGCTGGATCTCATGCTTCCCGAGCTCTCGGGGATCGAGGTCTGCCGCATCATCCGCGGCGAGTCGGGCGTGCCCATCGTGATGCTCACCGCCAAGAGCTCGGAGCTTGACAAGGTGGTGGGACTGGAGCTCGGGGCGGACGACTACGTTACGAAGCCGTTCAGCCTCCGCGAGCTGACCGCCCGAATCCGGGCGCTCCTGCGGAGGACGGAACTGCTCGCCGAGACTCCGACGCCGCTCGTGGAGCTCGGGGCGTTGACGGTGGACCTTGCCGGCCACCGGCTGCTCCACGACGGCGAGCGCGTGCCGCTCAAGCCGAAGGTCTTCGAGCTGCTCGCATACCTGCTCCGCCACCCCGGCCAGGTGCTGTCCCGCGAGCAGCTCCTCGAGAACGTCTGGGGGTACGACTACGCGGGCGAGACCCGCACGGTTGACGTCCACGTCCACTGGCTCCGGGCCGCGATCGAGCCCGAACCGGCCGAGCCGATCTACCTCCACACGGTGCGTGGCGTGGGGTACGTCTTCCGCCGGCCGGCGTGACCGCGCGACGGACGCGGCCGGGCGGGGCGGGTGACCGCGCGATGGACGCGGTCGTGCTCAGGCGCCCTTGGCGATGATCCGCTCCAGCACCTCGGCTGCGTCCTCGGCGGCGTCGATCGTCTCCTCCAGCGCGATGTAGAGGTCGCGGAACCGGATGACGTCGAGCGGATCCATCCGCTCGCGGAAGAGGCGGCCGATCGCCGCGCGCGAGAGCCCGTCGGCTTTGTTCTCCAGCGTGTGCACCTCCCGCAGGTGCGCCTGCATCGTCTCGGGCTTGTCGAGCTGTCGGAGCGCGGCGAGGAGCTCGGCGCCCTGGCCGGCGATGATCCCGGCCAGCTGCCGTGCCTCCGGGGTGGGTTCCACGATGCCGTAGATCACGAACATCTCGGCGGCCTCCTGGATCCCGTCCACGACGTCGTCGAGCCGGCTGGTCAGCTCGTGGATGTCCTCGCGGTCGAAGGGCGTGATGAAGGCGCGCTCCAGTCGGACGGCGATCTCCGTGTCGATCTCGTCGCCCTCGTGCTCGAGCGCCTGGATCGCCGCCACCCGTTCGTCGATCCGGTCGAACTTGACGACGAGCTCCTCCAGCGCGCGCGCGGCAGCGAGGAGGTTCTCGCCGTCGCGGATGAAGATCTCCGTGAACGCTTCGTCGCGGGGAATCAGGCGGACCATGTGGCAGCTCCCTTGCAGCCCGTTACCGGATGCCGACCGTCGCGAGGGCGCCCCAGGCCAGCGCGCCCGCGAGGGCGGTGGCCGGGATCGTCACGACCCAGGCGAGGAGGATGGTGCGCGCCACGCCCCAGCGGACGCCGCGCGGCCCCTTGCTGGAGCCGACGCCCATGATCGCGCTCGAGATGACGTGCGTGGTGGAGACGGGCATCCCGAGATGAGCCGTGACCAGCAGCACGGTGGCGGCCGTCGTCTCAGCGGCGAAGCCGTGAATCGGCTCCAACTCCACCACCTTGCGGCCCATCGTCCGCATGATCCGCCAGCCCCCGACGGCCGTGCCCAGCGAGATGGCGCTGGCGGCCCCGATGATCACCCAGATCGGGACGTCGACGGTCGGGATGACGCCCGCGGAGAAGAGCGCGAGGGTGACGATCCCCATCGTCTTCTGGGCGTCGTTGGAGCCGTGGCTGAACGCCATGTACCCGGCCGACAGGACCTGGAGCCGCCGGAACCTCCGCGTCATCGGCCGTCGGCGCGCCCGCCGGAAGATCCAGTAGAGCGCGATCATGAGCCAGAACGCGATGATGAAGCCGAGGACCGGCGACGACACGAGCGGGACCAGCACCTTGCCCACGACACCGTCCCATTTCACGGCGCCCGCTCCGGCGGCCAGGATCGTGGCGCCCAGCAGGCTGCCGATCAGGGCGTGGCTGCTGGAGCTGGGAATGCCGAGGCGCCACGTCAACAGGTTCCAGGCGATCGCGCCGAGGAGCGCGGCCATGACCACGGCCTGCGACGTGGTGGTCTCCTGGACCAGGCCCGCCCCGATCGTCTTTGCCACGGCCGTCCCGGCGAACGCGCCGATGAAGTTGAAGGCCGCGGCCATGAGGATCGCGTGTTGGGGCCGCAGCGCACGGGTAGCCACCGAGGTGGCGATGGCGTTGGCAGTGTCATGGAAACCGTTGATGTAGTCGAAGACGACCGCGAGAACCAGGACGACGACGAGGGACGCGGTCACCGAATCCAACCCGTAAGGCAAGCGTTACGGTGGTTCCGGG
>JADGQG010000001.1 GCA_017882025.1 Chloroflexota bacterium | reverse complement strand
CTGCGCGCGTTCTGGGAGGCGCACGACCCGACGCAGGGAATGCGCCAGGGCAACGACACGGGCACCCAGTACCGATCCGCCATCTACGTCGCCGACGCCGACGAGCTGGTGCTCGCCGAAGCATCGCGGGACGCGTACCAGGAGCGCCTTGCCGCGGCGGGGTTTGGCCGGATCACGACCGAGATCGCGCCCGCCGGGCCGTTCTTCTTCGCCGAGGACTACCACCAGCAGTACCTGGATAAGAACCCGAACGGATACTGCCCGGACCACGGAACGGGCGTGGCATGCCCGATCGGGCTGGGCGGGGTGCCGGCCGAATAGCCGGCAGCGGTCGGGAGGCGGGAGGCGGGCCAACCGCGCGGCCGACCCGACTTACGCCTCGTGACCCAGCATCTGCGGGGTGAAATCCTTGGCGAGGCCGCGCCCTTCGAGCTCCGGGACCACCTCGGGCGGCCGGACGTCCGACCGCGATGCGGGTGCGATCCAGTCAGTGAGATCCCGGTTCACGAGGAGGGTCCCAAACCGGGAGAGCTTCCGTCCGTCCGGCGAGTCGAACTCGATCGTCGCCTCCGTGAGCGGAACCATGACCCGTCGACGACGGAAGCCGATGATCGGGTCGGTGCCGGGCACCACGTGGATGTTCCCGCTGACGTCGTAGCGTCCAAGCTGAAGCTCGACGGGGACCGGGCGAGTCCGGATCCGGCGCGTCGGATTGCCACGCGGACCGGCGACCGCCACGGCGAAGATCTCGTTTCGCGCCACCACGACCGTCCTGACCAGCAGCCCGTGGCTGTCGTCGAGGCTCTGCAGGAACGTATCGACGAACTCGAACTCGGTGCAGTCGTTCATGAGGTCGGTCACCCGGTCCGCGGTGAGCGCCACGCGGCCGAAGGCCACGGAGTCACCCGCGTAGACGGTCAGCTCCACGATGGGGACCGGCGGCGCTTCCAGCGTGGGGCACTCGGCGTCCGCCGCGTGCGGTGCGGCCTGAAAGACCATCCGCAACGGACCCTGCAACCGGGTGCGCATCGACATGCCCCGGACCGTATACGCGCGTAGCTCGGCCGCGGTATGGCCCGATGGTCCGGTCGGGTGCGACGATCAGGCCGTCGCCGGGTCGTCCAGCACGACCTCGATGAGCGGGCTGTCGCGGACCATCACCTCGAGGTCGTCGCGGCCCCAGGCCCGAGCCACGTGGGCCAGGAGCGCATGACGCTCCTCGTCGTCGGCGATGACCCGCGCCGCCCCGGAGAGATCGGCGACCACGTCCTGCTTCAGGTGGATCGTCACCCGCGGGTCGGCCTCGACGTTGGCCAGCCAGGCGCGCTTCTCCCCGCGGGGCATCCCGCTGATCACGATACGGCCATCGATCGCGTGGAAGACGATCTCGATCCGGCGCGGTTCGCCGCTCTTTCGGCCGGTGGTGGTGAGGTCGATGATCCCGCCCCGGGCCAGGGCGGCGCGGATCGCGTCGTTCATGCGGGGGTCCTCAGCGAGCGCGTCGGTCGGCAGCTGCACATAATTGCATCCGCAACTATCGCACGACCGACGGTTCCGTGCGGCGGCCGGGTCTTCCTCGCTCCGCGGGGGTCCTGGCGATCGGCTGGCACGATATTCGTGCGGGCCGTGCGCGGCCGCGTCGGAGCCCGCTACCGGGGCCGCGTCAGTGCAGCGGCCGAGTGCCTGTCAGCGGCGGAGGCGCTCGCCGAGCCAGCGCATCTTCACGAGGTCGTGGAAACCCTCTCCGCCTTCGTGATCGTTGAACGGATACTCGCGGATCTCCGCGGGCCCGGCGTAGTGGTTGAACGCCGCGTAGACCGTCGATGGCGGGCAGACCTGGTCCATGAGGCCGACGGAGAAGAGCGCCGGCGCGGTCGCCCGGCGACCGAGGATCGCGGCGTCGAAGTAGGACAACGTCTCGTAGACCTGCTCGACGTGGTCGCGGTGAGCCTTGAGGTACCGGGCGATCTCCGCGTACGGGTCGGTGTCGACGAGCGTGGTCGCGCGGGGGAAGTCGCACAGGAAGGGCACGTCGGGCGCGACCGCCGAGAGGTCCTCCACGAGACCCGCCACGGCAAGGCTGATCCCACCTCCCTGGCTGCCGCCCGTGACCGCCACGCGCGTCGCATCCACCACCGGGTGGGCGCGGGCTGCCTCGATCCCGCGCACGGCGTCCGTATAGATCCGCCGGTAGTAGTACGTCCGCGGATCCAGGATCCCCTGGGTCATGAACCCGGGGTGGGACGGGGCGCCAGACGCGTCAGGGTCGGGGGTATCCCCCACGGCCCAGCTCGATCCCTGGCCGCGCGTGTCCATGACGAAATGGGCGTAGCCCGCGGCTGCCCAGAGAATCCGCTCGTGAGCCAGGCCCCTGCCGCCCCCGTAGCCGACGTACTCGACCACGGTGGGCAGTGGACCGCGGGTCCCCGCGGGCACGTGCAGCCAGGCCCGAACCGGCGACCCGCCGAACCCCGCATACGTGACGTCATACGTGTCGAGCACAGTAAGCCCGCTGTCGACGGGCCGGAACGCGGCGCCGAGGTCGTGGGCGCGCGCCTCGGCGAGCGTGGCCGACCAGAACCCGTCCAGGTCTACCGGGACGGCGAGCTCCGGGCGGTAGGACCGCATCTCGGCGAGTGGCATGTCGACGTGCGCCACGAACGAACTCCCTCCGTGAGCATGCAGTCTGTCATTGCCGGGTGCGAAGGCTCGCCAGGTTGATCGGGGTCCTGATTGACGTCGTGCCTTCAGCCGGTGAGCCTGAATGCGCGCACGATCGCACACCGCGCGTCGGATCCGTGCACCGGGCGTACGACCCAGCACGGGATCCGATGGACTGATCTTGACGCGTGGACGCGTCTCGTGTCACCGCGTCATTGCGATCGTGCGTCTCATGCGGGCGGCGTCTGATGGAGGCGGCGCCGGAAGGGCGGCCGTGCCCGCCGCCACGGCCCGCGCCGACCCGTACACTGCCGGGCATGCTCCGGACCGTCACGGCGACGCGCTACGTCACGCCCTTCCGGGAAGGCGGCTCGCTGCCCGGCCTCTGTGAAGCGGACGACGACGGGCTCTACGTCGTGAAGTTCCGCGGTGCCGGGCAGGGCCCCAAGGCGCTGGCGGCCGAGGTGATCGCCGGGGAGCTGGGGCGCGCGCTCGGGCTCCTGGTGCCCGAGCAGGTCCTTGTCGAGCTTGACCCGGCAATCGGCGCCGGCGAGCCCCAATGGGAGGTCAAGGAGCTGCTGGATCGGTCGCCAGGCACGAACCTCGGAGTCGATTTCCTGCCCGGTGCGCTCGCGTTCGCGCCCGCGCTCGGGCCGCGGCCCGATCCTGCGCAGGCGGCGGCGATCGCCTGGTTCGACGCGCTCGTCACGAACCCGGACCGGAGCGCGCGGAACGTCAACCTGCTGACCTGGCACGGCCGTGTCTATTGCATCGACCACGGCGCGGCGCTGTTCGCTCATCACCGCTGGGAGGACCCGGTCGCCCAGGCGCGGCGACCCTTCCCGTGGATCGCCGACCACGTGCTCCTCCCCTTTGCGGCGCCGATCCCCGAGGCCGATGCGAGGCTTGCTCCGCTCGTCACCTCGCGCCTCCTCGACAAGATCGTGGCGGACGTCCCGGACGCGTGGCTCGCCGGCGACTCGGCCTTCGCATCCGTGGCGCAGAACCGGGACGCGTACGTAACGTACCTGCTGGCGCGGCTCGCCCCGCCGCGGAGATTCGTGGAGGAGGCCGAGCATGCCCGAACCGCCGCCTGAGGCCGCTCGCGCCGCGTTCGCCTACGCGATCGTGCGGGTGGTCCCACGTGTCGAGCGCGGCGAGCGCCTGAACGCCGGGATCGTGCTGCTGTGTCGCCCTCGGCGGTTCCTCGGCGCGGAGATGTGGCTCGACGAGGCACGCCTGCGGTCGCTCGACCTGGCATGCGACGTCGACGAGGTCCGGGCACACCTGGAGCTGGTCCGGCGGATCGCGGCGGGCGACTCGAGCGCCGGACCGATCGCGGCGCTCTCGCAGGCCGAGCGATTCCACTGGCTCGTGGCGCCCTCCTCCACGGTGATCCAGCCGTCGGCCGTCCACGCCGGCCTGACCGCCGATCCGGCGGCGACGCTCGAGCACCTCGTGCGGACCCTGGTGCGGGTGGCATCCGCACCGTAGGGGCGGCCACACGCCGGCGGGGAACCCGCCGGGGCGGGGCTACCCGGCGGCGGCTATGCGCGGCCGGCGGCCTTCTGGCTCGCCTTCCAGGCCCGCTTCTGCTCCTGGTACTGGGCGAGCGCCTCGGCCGAGTCGACGTCGGCCAAAGTCGGGTGGGACGGGGCGACGGCCTCCCACCCAGGGGGCCGGACACCGAACCGCTTGGCGAGCAGCCCGACCAGCGTCCGGGCCTTCATCTCCCCGATCCCCGGGAGCGCACGCAGCCGCCGCTCGAGGTCCGCACCGTCGCGTGCCTCGGTCCAGACGCGGCTTGCGTCACCGGCGTGGTCGCGGGCGACGACGGCGCACAGCTCCTGGACACGGCCGGCCATGGCGCCGGGGAAGCGGTGGAGGGCCGGCCGCGCCGCGAACGCCGCCGCGAATGCCCCGGGCTCCATGGCGGCGAGCGCCGCCGGATCGAGGGTCCCAAGCCGCCGCAGCAGCTCCGCCGGGCCCGCGAACGCCTTCTGGACGGTGACCTGCTGGTCCAGCACGAACCCGATCAGCAGCGCAAGCGGGTCGCTGGCGAGGAGCGCATCGGCCGCGGCGTCACCGGTGAACGGAAGGGATGCGGGTCGGGTCGTTGTCATTGCCGGATGGTACGCCGGTTGGCGCCCCGAGCCCGCCTTTCGGCCGCCCGGCCCCTCCTGCCCGTGCCGGAGGTCCCTTCTCCGGGACCGGCGCGGACCCCATGCTCGGCGAGGCTCACCCTTGGAGGCTGCTCCGGATGCTCGCGAAACCGATCCTCGTCGCCTATGCCAGCCGGCATCACGGCACGGAGGAGATGGCCGCCGAGATCAGTGACACGCTCCGCCACGCGGGCTTCGAGGTGGACCTTCGTGCGGCCGCCGACGTGGTTACGATCGAGCCGTACGGGGCCGTCATCGTCGGGAGCGCCGTGTACATGTTCCAGTGGGAAAGCCCCGCCCTCGAGCTGGTCCGGCGCGAGCGTCTCGCGCTGGCCGAGCGTGAGGTCTGGCTCTTCAGCAGCGGTCCGGTCGGTGACGGCAAGTCGACACGGCACCCGGAGACCGTGCCCCACCCCGGCGGCGTCGACCAGCTGGCCGATGAGATCGGGGCGCGGGGGCGCGCCATGTTCGGCGGACGGGTCGACTCCCAGCAGGGCGGCTTCGCGATGGCGATCATGGCCAAGGCCGGGCTCGAGGGCGACTGGCGCGATCTGCCTCGCGTGAGGAGCTGGGCACTGGACATCGCCGCGGCGCTCCGCGCCGACGACTGACCCCCGCCGACACCTGACGCGGCCGCTGGTTGGCCAATCTGGAGGTTCGCAGCATGCATGAATCGGGCACCTCGCGCGGCGCGCTCCTCGTCGGCGCCCTGCTCATCGTCCTCGGCGCGGCCGCGCTGGTCGTCCGGGTATCCGGCGTCGAGGTCGGGTGGCCCGCCTGGGTGATCCTGCCCGGCGTCGCCCTGCTCATCGCCGCGTTCGCCGTCCCCGAGCCCGGTGCCTCCGGCCTTGCTGCGGCGGGCGGCATCGTGACTGCCGTGGGCACGGTGCTGGCCGTCCAGGATGCGACCGGGACGTACGCGAGCTGGGCGTATGCGTGGGCGCTCGTGGCTCCGGGCGGCGTCGGCGTCGGGCTCCTGCTCTACGGCCTGCTGACGCGTCGAAGCGACATCGCGCGCGGGGGGCTGGGCTCGCTCGTGACCGGCGTCGTGCTCTTCCTCATCGGCTTCCTCTTCTTCGAGGGCGTCCTCCACCTGAACGGCAACGGGTTCGCGAACCTGACCGACATCGCCGTGCCGATCGTGATCATGGGGATCGGGGCCGCAGTCCTGGTGGGCGCGGTCATCCCGGGACCCTGGCGGCGTCGATCGCGGTCGGCGTCTCCGCGGGCCGGCCAGGTGCCCTGGACGGCGGGCGGCACCGGGACGGCACCGGGGATCGCGGGGGCCCCGCCGCCCGCTGGGAACCCACCCCAGGCGCTCGCGCTGGCCCTCGACGGGGCTGCGGATGCCGAGGTTCGAATCGCGTTCGGCGCCGGGAAGCTGCTCATCGGGCCCGCCGCGAGCGGACGGCTGGTGGACGGGACCTTCGACGGCGGCGTGGATGCGACGCCCGCAGGCCCCGGTCGCGTCCGGCTCACCATGCCCCACCTTGCTTCGTGGAGCTGGGGCTGGGGCCGCGCGCCGTTCGACTGGCGGGTGGGCCTCACGGCCGAGGTCCCGCTCCGCCTGGAGGTGGAGACCGGCGCCTCCGACAACGAGCTCGACCTGAGCAGCCTGCGTGTCACGGACCTCCGGCTTCGGACGGGAGCGGCGCAGTCGCGGGTGACCCTGCCGGCGGCCGGCGTGACGCGGGTGAACGCCGAGGGCGGGGCGGCGCAGATGCGCTTCCGAGTCCCGGTCGGGGTTGCCGCCCGGATCACGAGCGCGATGGCGATCGGGACGACGGATGTGGACACGACCCGCTTCCCGCGGACGGCGGACGGAACGGCCTGGGCATCGCCGGACTTCGATGCAAACCCGAACCACGTCGAGATCGCCGTCCGCGGAGGCGTCGGCAAGGTCACGATCGGCTGACCGCCTTCCCGGGCGATCCCGGCCGGCGTCCCGCGGCCGCTCACCCGAACTCGGCCTGTCGCGCGATCGTGAGCAGGAGGCTGGCCGCATAGAGGAGCGTCAGGCTGAGAAACGGCCAGCTGATCCGCAGGCCGAGCGGGAAGAGCGTGACGACCGCGAGGACCAGGAGGACCGTGACGACCACGGGCCAGAAGCGGCGGGCGAGGATCAGGCCGCCCAGCAGGAAGTGGACCGCGGCGAGCGCGATCCCCGCCGGCACCACGACGAGGAAGAACCCGAAGACGCTCGTATTGTCGCCGGCCCAGCCCGGCGCGTTGACGAGGCCCAGCGTGCCCGCCACGACCAGGAACGTGGCGGGGAGGAGCACCACGAGGAGGAGCAGGCCGATCGAGCCGAGGAGCCGGCCGCACGCGGTCAGCAGCGCGGAGCGCTCGACCCCACCCTCGTCTCGGCGTGGGTCCAACGGGAACGCGGCGTAGGACGGACGCTCAGAAGGGTTCCGGGATGAACGTCTGATCGCTCATCGGCGGCCGGACGTACCCCGTGTCCTTCTGGCGTGGCGGCAGGAAGATCGGTTCGGGAGTCAGGTCCTCATAGCGGACCTGGCTCAGCAGGTGCGCGATCACGTTGAGCCGGGCGCGCTTCTTGTCGTCGCTTCGGACCACCCACCAGGGAGCCTGCTTGAAGTCCGTGTGGGCGAACATCTCGTCCTTCGCCTTCGAGTAGTCGAGCCATCTGGCGCGGCTCTCGACGTCCATCGGCGACAGCTTCCAGCGCTTCGTCGGGTCGTCCAGGCGTCCCTGGAACCGGCGCTCCTGCTCCGCGTCGGAGACGCTGAACCAGTACTTGATGAGGATGATGCCGCTGCGGACGAGCATCCGCTCGAACTCGGGACAGGAGCGCAGGAACTCCTGGTACTCCTCCTCGGAGCAGAAGCCCATCACCCGCTCGACGCCGGCGCGGTTGTACCAGCTGCGGTCGAACAGGACGATCTCGCCGGCGGCCGGCAGGTGCTCGACGTAACGCTGGAAATACCACTGCGTCCGCTGGCGCTCGGTAGGAGCCGGGAGCGCCGCGACGCGCGCGAAACGCGGGTTGAGGGGTTCCATGATTCGCTTGATCGCGCCGCCCTTGCCCGCCGCGTCGCGCCCCTCGAAGATGACCACGACCTTGAGGCCGCGTGCCTTGATCCACTCCTCCCACTTGACGAGCTCGACGTTGAGGCGCTGGAGCTGCGCCTCGTACTCCTTCCGGGATGGGCCGTCGGCGTGCTTGAGCTCGGCTCCCGGTGCAGTGGTCGGGTTCATCGCGGTCGCCGGGATGTCCAGCGCGTCGCGCTCCGGGCGTCGATTGCGTCCAGCCGGGGTCGGTTGGTTGCCCTCGTGCGCCTTCGTCCTGGCCATGCTTCGTCCTCCGCGGAGAGCTTTCGGCGTCCGGTCCAGTATGCTGCACCGACGTGACCTTCGAATCGCTCGGCCTGTCGGCTGAACTCCTCCGCGCGGTGGCTGATTCCGGCTACACCACGCCCACGCCCATCCAGGCGCAGGCTATCCCGCTCGTCCTTGCGGGACGTGACCTCATGGGTGCCGCCCAGACCGGGACCGGCAAGACGGCGGCATTCGTGCTGCCGATCTTCGAGCGGCTGAAGCCGTACGCGAACACCTCCTTCTCGCCCGCGCGGCATCCCGTGCGCGCGCTCGTCCTCGCGCCGACTCGCGAGCTCGCGATCCAGGTCAACGAGATGGCCGAAGCCTACGGCCGCCACGTCCCGCTCCGCAGCACCGTGGTCTACGGTGGCGTCCCGCTGGACCCGCAGATCAAGGAGCTCCGCTCCGGCGTTGAGCTGCTGGTCGCCACGCCCGGCCGACTCCTGGACCTCGTTGGCCAGCGCGCCGCGAACCTCGGTCAGGTGGAGATCCTGGTCCTCGACGAAGGGGACCGGATGCTGGACATGGGCTTCATCCCGGATATCCGCCGGATCCTCGCGCTCATGCCAAACCGGAAGCAGACGCTCCTCTTCTCGGCGACGTTCTCGGACGAGATCCGGCGGCTCGCGCGCGAGTTCCTGACCGAGCCGGCCACGCTGGAGGTCGCTCGTCGGTACGCGCCCCCCGAAATGGTCCGCCAGGTGCTCTACCCGGTCGACCGGGAGCGCAAGACGGACCTTCTGGAGCACCTCGTCCGGTCGCACGACCTCCGCCAGGTGCTCGTGTTCACCCGCACCAAGGTCGCCGCGCGGCGGCTCGCCTCGGATCTCGACCGGCACGGGGTCGCGGCCACGGCCATCCACTCGGACCGGACGCAGGCGGAGCGGCTGCGGGCGCTCCAGGACTTCAAGGCGGGCGCGGTCCGGGTCCTGGTGGCGACGGACGTCGCCTCGCGCGGGCTCGACATCGAGGAGCTCCCGGTGGTCGTGAACTACGAGCTGCCGGTCAAGGCGGAGGACTACGTCCACCGCATCGGGCGGACAGGCCGCGCCGGCGCGTCCGGCATCGCGATCTCGCTCGCCTGCCCGGACGAGGTGGATCTCCTCCGGGCGATCCAGCGGCTTCTCAAGCGGGCGATCCCGGTGGAAGTGGAGGAGCGCTTCCTCCCCGACCCGGAGACGCCGCCGCGACCGATCCACACGTTCTCCGGGGGCGGGCGCGGGGAGGCCCGGCCGCCGGAGCACCGGCACAAGGCGGACCTGGTGCGTCACCGCGGCTGACGCCGCACGGGGTCGGACCGCTCGCCGCGCCCTCGCCGGGCTCCCGGCCCAAGCGCCCCTGGCGGCGTGACCTCCGGCCCGACAGCTTGATCGCCCGTCCGGGCTACCATGGGACGCGCTGAAGCACGCTCAGGAGCGCTCCGACCCATGTCCACCTCGCGCCGTATCGGCATCCTCACGGGCGGGGGCGACGTCCCCGGCCTCAACTCCGTCATCAAGAGCGTCGTGTACCGGTCCACGGAGCTCGGCTACGACGTCCTCGGCCTGCGCCGCGGCTGGGAGGCGCTGACGCACATGCGCCCAGGTCCGGAGCCGGACCCGGACTACGTCCGACCCCTGGATCGCATGAGCACGCGGACAATCGATCGGACCGGCGGGACGGCGCTCCACTCTTCACGGACCAACCCGAAGCGCATGCGGGCCGGTAACCTGCCCGACTTCGTGGGCCCGGACCGCCTGGCTGCGATGCAGACTGGCGACGGGATCTACGACTTCACGCCGGTCGTCCTCGAGAACCTCGAGCGCCTCGGCATCGACACGCTGATCTCCATCGGCGGCGACGACACCCTCTCCTACTCCAAGGTGCTCGCGGACGCCGGCGTCCAGGTCATCGCGATTCCAAAGACCATGGACAACGACGTCCGTGAGACCGAGTACTGCATCGGCTTCTCGACCGCGATCACCCGGGCGAAGGACGCGATCAACCGCCAGCGGACCACCCTCGGCTCGCACGAGCGGATCGGCGTCTTCCGAATCTTCGGCCGAAACGCCGGCTTCACCGCCCTGTATACCGCGTACGTGACCTCGGCGCGGTGCGTGATCCCGGAGTCCCGCTTCGACCTCCAGCATCTCGTCGACGTGCTCGTCGAGGATCGCCGCAACAACCCGAGCCGATACTCGTTCGTGATCGCGTCCGAGGGCGCCCTCCCCGAGGGGCTGGAGCTCCAGGAGGTCGGCGAGGCCGACGCCTACGGCCACCGCCACAAGGCGAGCATCGGCGAGTTCCTGGCTGACGAGATCAGGCGCCGCACGGGGATCGAGACCGTCAACTCCGAGCTGACCTACGACCTCCGCTCCGGCGACCCGGACGCGGTCGACCAGATGGTCGCGATCACGTTTGCGAACGTGGCCATGGAGCTCGTGGTCGACGGCAAGTCCGGCTACATGACGGCGATCCGGGATGGCCGCTACAGCTTCTGCCCCATCCCGGAGCCGGGGGCCCGGACCGTGGATGTCGAGCACCAGTACAACGTCGACCGCTACCGACCCCAGTACGGGAACAAGATCGGCCTGCCGATCATGCTGGCGCAGCTGGTGGTCTGACGGGACATCGCGGCCGGCCGCCGGGCACTGGCGAGCCGACCGCGACCCCGGGAATCCGGCGCGACGGCGCGGCGGGCACGTCGGACCCGACGCGTCGCGCGCTGCTCAGCGCGTCGGGTCGGCGTCGACCGTCCCAGAGCGCGGGGCGCGCCGCCGTTCTGCGTACATCCGCTCCTCCGCGACGCGGAGGGCGGTGTCGATCTCGCCGACCGGGGTCGGGCTGGCCCAGCCCATCGACAGGTGGAGGGCGACCGCGCCCGACTCGAGCCAGCGCTCACAGGCCACGCGCACGCGCTCGACGTAGTTGATCGCGGCCACCTCGTCGGTCTCCGGGAGGAGGATGAGGAAACGGCCGCCGCCCACGTGGGCGACCCGGTCCGTCCGACGCGCATAGCGACGCATCGCGTCGCCCACGGCCGGCAGGACGCGGCGGGCGGGCTCGGCCCCGAAGCGGTCCACCAGGCGGCCCAGGCCGTCGATCTCAGCGACAACAACGCTCACCGGGTGGCGGTATCGGACGTACCGCGCGTTCTCCTCCGCAAGCGTCCGCTCCCAGGCGAGGAGCGTATCCAGCCCGGTCAGGGGGTCGATGTAGGGGTCGGGAGCCGGGCCCTCCTGCGGGACACGCCTCGGCTCCAGCGCAAGGAAACCGGCGATGGCCGCCTCGGCTCCAGGCTCGTGGAGCCGATCGCCGACCGTGAAGCGCCGACCCGTCTCGCTCGGCGCGTTGGCCGCCCGGACGCCCCGCGCGGGCGGCGCGACATCGAGCGCGTCGAGGAGGTCCGCGTCGAGGTCCGCCGCGCTGGGCTGCGCGCCGGCGACGTGGACCGCCGCGGCCGCATCCGCGGGCTCATCCGCGGGCTCATCCGCGACCGTCGATGCGGGCGCGGCTTGCGCCGGATAGGCCGAGCGGACGGCCTGGGCAGCCGCGACGAGCTCGTCCGCCTCCCTGGACGAGCCCGCGTCGCGCCGGCGAGCGAGCAGGGCGACAACGACAAGGAAACCGAGCGCGAGACCCGCGACGATGAGTGCGATGAGGATGTAGGTGAGCTGTTCTGGCGACACGAGGTCCTTCCCGTTCACGGCCGGCACATCCGCCACGCCCAAGGTGGTCGGGCGGCACGCCCGGCCGCAACCGCGACTCTACACGCGGCGAGGCCGGAAGTGGGACGGTCGGGTGGCCCTTTGTGACGATCTTGCGGTGCCGCCGGTCACCAGGCGTGGCGTGCGGTGGGGTCTGGTGCAAAACCAACTTCCCGCGCTGTCGCCGACCCGCCCGCGGCGAACCCGTTCAGGTACGCTTCGGGCACGCGCTGACGAGGTTCCTCCCCATGACCGACTCCCTCCCTCCCGATGCTGACGCCCGGCACGCGGCCGACGCGGCCGAGCTTCCGATCACCGGGCCCGACGCGGAGCCCTTCGACTTCGTGACGACCGAGCCGGTCGTGCCGACGGGCCCGCCACCGGCAGCGGCGCGACCCGGGCGCGGGCCCGCCGTCGCGCTGGGGTACCTGGCCGCGGCGCTCGCGGGGGCGCTGCTCGTGGGGGGAAGCCTCGTCGCATTCGGCGGGGTCGGGCGCGCCTCGCCCTCACCGACGCCGACTCTCGCACCGACCCCGACGCCGCCCCCGAACGCCGCCGACGGGCCGTCGCTGGGAAGCGCAGCCGCGCCGGTGACCATCGAGGTGTGGGCGGACTACCAGTGCCCGTACTGCCGTCTCGAGGCGACGGTCTTCGGCGGATCCATGGAGCGAGCGTACGTGCTGCCCGGCATCGCCCGGATCGTCTACCGCGACTTCGTGTTCCTGGGCCAGGAGTCCATCGATGCCGCGGTGGCCGCCCGGTGCGCCGGCTCCCAGGATCCGGGCGCCTACTGGCGCTACCACGACCTCCTGTTCGCCTCGCAGAAGGGTGAGAACCAGGGTGCGTTCACGCGGGCGAACCTCGTCACCCTGGCCGGCATCGCGGCCCTCGACGCGACGGCGTTCACTGCCTGCCTCGACGATCCGGCGGTCGCGAAGGCAGTCGCGGACGAGACGGCCCAGGGCCGCGCGGCCGGCATCGAGTCCACCCCGACCGTGCGCCTCAGCGGTCCGGGCGGAACGCGAATCCTGTCCGGGTTCAGTGCCGGCTGGTCGACTATCAGCGATGCCATGGCAGCGGTCTCGGCGCCCGCACCGCCCGCGAGCCCGACACCGGGAGGCAGCTCCGCCCCGCTCGGCAGCTCCGCCCCGATGGCGTCGAAGGTACCGGCCGCGACGCCGTAGCCGCTCAGCTCGGGGCCGCGAGATCCCGGCGCGGGAAGACCCACGCGGCCCACGCGACCGCAGCGGCGAAGATCGCGCCGAGGACCAGCAGGTCGCCCAGCTCGAAGGTGCCGGCCAGGATCCGCGTCGGCTGGAAGTAGCGGAATGGCGAGTACGGCCGAAGCCACGCCGCGTCCGGCCAGAGCGTGCCCAGGAACTCGACGGCGTACCCGACGAGCGTGACGCCCAGCGCGATTCCCATCGCCGGCCCCAGCCGGTCGAAGCTCACCGACGCGGCCAGCGAGATCGCCCCGAGCGTGCCGAAGAGCGCCACCGCGTTGAGCCAGCAGAGCGCGATGTCGATCGCCCGGAGATCGCCGGCCACCCCGAACAGGAGCGCGCCCGCCACGATGCCGCCCAGGACGGCCGCCTCCGTGAGGGCGGCGAAGAGGACCGTCGCAGCCAGCAGCGTCGCGTACAGGACCCGGCGCTCCAGCGGCCGCGCGAGGAGCACCTCAAGCGTGCCGCGCTGGCGCTCTCCGGCGACCGCAGCCGCCGCGAACCCGATCACCTGGATCGCCACGAGGGCGAGGGCGATCGGGTGGACGAGCCCGAGCGCGACGGTTCCCCGGATGCTGAAGACGTCGCCGCCGGTGAAACGCGAAAGGACGTCGAAGACGTTCGCGAACGCGCCGCTCTGGACCAGCGTCCCGATCTCCTTCCCGAACGTGGCGTAGACCACCGGGAGCAGGAACCCCCAGACCGCGAGCGCCAGCATCACGAGGAGCAGGCGGACGCGCTGGGCTGCCCACGTCCGCCGGAAGAGGATCCCGCTCACGGCGCCGGCTCGTCGTACAGCTCCAGGAACGCGTCCTCCAGGCGGGCCGGCTCGATCGTGAGATCGGCAAGCGGAGCGCCCTCCAGGAGGCGCAGGAGTGGCGCCACGTCCCCGTCGAGCCCAAACGCCAGCCGATCGTCGCGCGCCTCGAACGCCGAGACGCCCGGGAGGGCGGCGAGCGCGGCCGCCAGAGCCGGCGCCGGCGCATCCAGCCGCGCCTCGACGTGTCGCCGGCGCCGGGCCAGGAGCGCGCCCACGCTCTCGAGCGCCACCAGTCGGCCATCCCGAATGATCGCGACCCGGTCGCAGACCCGCTCCACTTCGGAGAGCACGTGGGAGCTGAAGAACACGGTCCTGCCAGCGGCCTTTCGCTCGTCGAGGATCGCATAGAACGCCCGCTGCATGAGCGGGTCGAGGCCTTCGGATGGCTCATCGAGGATGGCGAGCTCCGGATCGTGCTGGAGCGCCTGGACGATCCCGATCTTCTGGCGCATCCCGCGCGAGTAGTCGCGAATGGGGCGCCCGAGATCCCGCCCGGACAGATCGAGGCGTTCGACGAGGCTGTCGCGCAGGAGCGGCGGGCGGGCATAGAACGCCCCGAGGTAGTCGAGGAGCTGGGTCCCGGTGAGGCTGTCGTAGAGGGCGATGCCACCCGGCAGGTAGCCGATCCGGCCCCGGAGCGCCGCGCCGGCGGTGGAAACGTCCTGGCCGAGGACGTGCGCCCGACCGGCTGTCGGGTGGATGAAACCGAGGAAGAGGCGGATCGCAGTGCTCTTGCCGGAGCCGTTCGGGCCGAGGAAGCCGAAGATCTCGCCCGCATGGACGGCGATCGTGAGGTCGTCGAGCGCCCGGATCGGCGCGAATCGGGCGGACCCGCCGCGCCACCAGCGCGGCAACCCGTAGTGCTTTGTCAGGCCCTCCGTCGCGATCGCGTCCACACGGCGGAACGGTACACGAGCGCCGCGATCCGGCATGATCCACGCGATGATCGCTGCGCCCGCCCACCCGCCGATCCCGGCCGGGGGCGCCCGGGTTCCCACGCTGCCGCCGTACCCGCGCGTGGTCAAGCCGGTGCGCACCCCAGCCGACGGGCTCTCGGAGGCGGAGGCGACCGCGCGGCGGGCACGCGGCGAGGGAAACACGTACCGCCCGTCAACCTCGCGGACGTACTGGGAGATCCTCCGCCAGAACGCGTACCCGGGAATCAACGGGATCCTCATCGCCGTCTCAGTCCTCCTCCTGCTGTTCGGGATGGCCGTGGAGGCGCTCCTGACCGCGGGCCCGGTCCTCGCCAACATCGGGATCGGCGTCGTCCAGGAGTCGCGGGCGAAGCGAAAGCTGGACCGGATCGCGTTCCTGGCGCGCCCGCAGGCCCGCGTCATCCGCGAGGCCCATGAGCGCGGCATCGATCCCGAGGAGGCCGTCCTGGGCGACCTCCTCGTCGCCCGCCGCGGCGACGAGGTGGTCCTCGACGGCACGCTCGTCGGCGAGGGCCGCGTCGAGCTGGACGAATCCCTTCTCACCGGGGAGTCGGACCCGGTCCAGAAGCAGGCCGGCGACCCTGTCCTGTCCGGGAGCGCGATCATCTCGGGCACGGCGGTCTTCGAGGTGGAGACGGTCGGCGCCTCGAGCTTCGCGAACCGGCTCCTCGCGGAGGCGAAGCGGCTTGGCGACGAGCGCACCCCGCTCCAGCGCGAGATCGCCGCCACGATCTGGGCGATCGCTGGGCTCGTCGCAGTCACGGTGATCCCGGTAGCCCTGGCCCTGGCCGCGCTGCCGGGCGGGTTCAACTCGACCCAGACGCTCACAGCCGTGGCAGTCCTCGTGACGCTCGTGCCGCAGGGCCTCGCGATCATGGTGACCGTCACGTACGCCGCCGGGGCGCTCCGGATCAGCCACCTCGGCGCCCTCGTCCAGCGCCAGAACGCCGTCGAGTCGATGGCGCGCGTGGACACGCTCTGCATGGACAAGACCGGAACGCTCACCACCCAGCGGATCTGGTACGCCGGTGCCGAGGTCCTGGGCGGCCACGACGCCGGCGGCGTGGCCGCGACCCTCGGGATGCTGGCCGCCAGCACGACCGCGCCGAACCGCACGACCGACGCGATCGCCGCGGCCAACCCGGGGCTCGCGCGGCCGGTCGATGACGAGATCGCGTTCGCGTCGGAACGGCGCTGGTCCGGCCTTCGCTTCGCGGATGGGGGCGCCTGGGTCCTGGGTGCGCCGGCGGTCCTCGTGCCGCGCCTCGCGCGTGCCGACCGGACCGATGCGGCTGCCCCCGGGGCGATCGCACCCACTCCGGAGGCCGTCGCGGCGCGCGCAGCCGCCGTCGCCGCCGAGGGTGCGCGCGTCCTGCTACTGGCACGCGTCCCGGTACCTGCCGCGCTCCGGGACCATGACGGCCGGCCGGCGGTTCCGGCCGACCTGGCACCGGTGGCGCTCCTCCGCTTCGGCGAGGAGCTGCGCACGGACGTGCGCGAGATCCTCGGCGGGTTCGCGCGGGCCGGCATCGATCTCAAGGTGATCTCCGGCGACGACCCGGCGACCGTGGAGGCGCTCGCCCGTCGAGTCGGCCTCGACGTCGCCGGCGGGGCGGCGTCCGGGCCGGCGATCGCGACGCTCGAGGACGCCGGGGCGGCCGACGAGGCGGAACGGCGCTCCATCTTCGGTCGCGTCGAGCCCGCCCTCAAGGCCCGGCTCGTCGCGCTCCTCCGCGGCCGCGGGCACTACGTTGCGATGGTCGGCGACGGCGTCAACGACATCCTTTCGCTTCGCCGGGCGAACCTCGGGATCGCGATGGAGTCGGGCTCGGCAGCCGCGCGCGGCGTCGCCGACCTCGTCCTGCTCGGGGACCGGTTCGGCGTGCTCCCGAAGGCGGTGATCGAGGGCCAGCGAATCGTGGCGGCGATGGAGGCGACCCTGGTGCTCCTCCTCTCGCGGACGTTCTACGTGCTCCTCATCATCGCCGGCGCCGCGATCGTGGGCCTTCCGTTCCCGCTTACCCCGCGCCAGAATTCCGTGCTGGCGTTCGCGACCGTCGGCATCCCGTTGATCGTCCTGGCGATCTGGGTCCCGCCGCGCCGGCTCCCCCGCAGCCTCCTGGCAGAGACGCTCCGGGTGTCCATCCCGGTCTCCTTCGCGGTCGTGCTCGTCGCGCTCCCCACGTACGCGTACGCGCTCGGCACCGGCGTCTCCGTCGTCGAAGCCCAGACCGTGCTCACGTCGGTCACGGTCTTCTGCGGGCTGGGGCTCCTGCCGCTGATCTCATCGGGGGCGCGCGAGGAATCGCCGGGGCGCCTTGTCCGGTGGTGGCCCTGGCTCCTGGCGGGAATCATGCTGGTCGTCTACCTCGTCATCCTGGCGCTCCCCTTCGCACGCGACTTCTACGAGCTCACGACGCTCGGCGCGCGCGAGGTCCTCACGCTGCTCGGCATCGGCGTCGCATGGACCGTCCTGGTCCACGGCCTTCGACGCACCGGCCTCGTGCCGCGCGTTGCTCCGGCGCTGATGCGCGCGGTCCCACGGAAGGTTCGACCTGGCTGACGGTGCTCGGTGGCTTACGCGCCGGCGCGGTGCCGGGCCAACCCATCCAGGACCGCCGCGAACGTCGTCGGCGTGGCGGGCTGGACGTCGAGCTGGATGTGGGCGATGCCGAGCGCGGCATACGCATTGAGGGCGTCCCCGATCACCTGCGGCTGGGCGACCAGCGCGGCCGAGGCGCCCGGTCTTCCCCACGCCTCCTCCGGCTCGTCCCTGACCGTGACGCCGACCGTGATGCCCAGGGTCGCGGGTTCGCGGCCGATCGCGTCGCATGCGGCACGCATGGCACCAAGACGCTGCACGAGGCGGTCGTCCGGGAGGCCAAACCAGGCGGTGTTCCAGAGGTCCGCATGCTCCGCAGCAAGGCCAAGCATCCGCTCTCCGAGCGCGGCGACCATGATCGGCGGACCGGCAGGCCGGGGGCCGCGGGGGAGGATCTCGCAGTCGACGGCGCGGTGGTAGATCCCCTCGTACGTGACGCGACCCTCGCGGAGGAGCGGCCCGATGATCCGGAGCGCCTCGTCGAAGCGCGTCACGCGGTGGTCGAACGGGTAGCCGAATGCGGTGTACTCAGACTCGTGCCAGCCGCAGCCGAGGCCAAGGATCAGGCGCCCGCCGGAGACCGTGTCGAGGGTCGTGGCCATCTTCGCGAGGAGCGCCGGGTTGCGGAAGCTGGCGGAGAGCACGATCGTGCCGAGCTCGACCCGCTCAGTCGCGGTCGCCACGGCGGTCAGCACGGTCCACGCCTCGTGGATCCCGGTCGCCTCGCCGCCGAGCCGGAAGAGGAGGTGGTCGCAGATCCAGAGCGAGTCGATCCCGCCGGCCTCGGCCTGGAGCGCGAGATCGCGAATGAACGGCCACGCTGGCGCTCCCGAGCCGTCGTCGTCGCTGAGCGGGAGAAGCAGCCCGACCTTCATGCCTGGAAGGGTACCCGGAGTCCGCGGACCGCATCCGCGAGCGCGAAGCGGTGGCGGACGTGGTCGGGGAGGTGCACGGAGACGCGGGGAGCCAGGAAGGCCGGCGTGGGTTGCGGCGGGCGCGGGATCGCCGTTGGTCGCGACGTCACCGGACGGCGTCCCCTTCGTTGCTCATGCGATGACTCGCTTCCCGGGCCGGGGTACGCGCGCCCGTCGGAGATTCGGCATGAGCGCGAACGCGCCGCTCGCCACGAGGAGCAGGGCGCCCATCGTCGCCAGCGTCACGCCGCCGTTCGTGAGGTCGATCATCGCGCCGCCGACGAACGACCCGATCGGCATGAGCCCGACGGAGATCGCCCGGGCCGTGCTGCCGATCCGGCCCAGCATCGCGTCCGGTGAGAGCGCGGTCCGCAGCGTGATATACCCGATCAGCACCACCGACTGCGTCGTGCCGGCCACGAGGGCGCCGGCGACAAGCACGGCGACCGGTGCGCCGATCGTGAACGCGAGGAGGATGACGCCGGTCACGACGGTGCCGACCAGCAGGGCGCGGCCGACCGCCTCGGGGGGTCGTCGGCCGGCCGCCAGCGATCCGATCAGCGACCCGACGCCGAAGGCCGAGAGGATGATGCCCAGCACGTCCGCCGGGAGGCCCCGGTCCCGGGTGACGTAGTACGTGAGCGCTGTCGCGAGCGCCGCGGTGATCACCTGCGAGGTGGCCCAGAACAGGATCACCGTGCGCAGCGTCGGATGGCCCGCCACGTACCGCACGCCCTCGCGGATGTCAGTCAGGAGGTGCGGCCGCGCGGCGCGGGGGGCCGGACGCAGCGGACGGCGGACCAGGAGAAGCGCGGCCGAGGAGACCGCGAACGTGATCGCGTCGATGGCGATCGTCGAGGCGGGCCCGATGGCCGCCGAGAGGATGCCGGCCAGCGCCGGCCCCGCGATCCAGCCCACCGTGAAGAACGTCTCGAAGATCGCGTTGGCCCGGGCGATCTGGGGTCGGCCGACCAGGCCGGGCACGGCCGCGGTGTAGGCCGCCAGCCAGAGCACGCGCAGGACGTTGAGCGGGAACGTGATGAGCAGGATGACCGCCATCGTGGGCCCACCCAGCCAGTACGTGAGCGGCACCGCGACGGTGATGACGGCCCGGCCGAGGTCCGCGACGAACATCATCCGGCGCCGGTCCCAGCGGTCGGCGTACGCGCCGGCCGGCAGCCCGATCAGGAGGTCCGGCAGCGTCGAGAGCGCTCCCACGATCCCCATCGCGAAGCCCGAGCCGGTCAGTGCCAGCACGAGCAGCGGGAGCGCCGTGTTCGTGATCGCATCCCCGAACGAGCTCACGCCCTGGCCCAGCAGGACGACCTTGAAGTCCCGGTTGCGCGCCAGGGGCTCGGGGGCGATGTGGGCTGCGTCGGGCACGGCCGTCGTCGTGGTCGGCATGGGCCGCCCGATCGTACGATGTCCGCGCCGGAGCTGGATGGGCGCCGCGACGTGGCTACGAATCCGGCCTGCCGTGCGCCATCGTGTCGAACGCGCGATCCTGCGCGAGATGCCCACGCGTGAAGACGCCCCGATCCGCGGCCGCGACCCGTCCAGGCCGCCGGCCTGGCCCGCGCCGCCGGTTCTGCCCGGCGACGACCCGGGCTCGATCGCCATCGCCGCGGAGCGGCTCCGCGCCGGCGGCCTCGTCGTCTTCCCGACCGAGACGGTCTACGGCCTTGGCGCCAACGCCCTCGACGCCCGCGCGGTCGCACGCGTCTTTGCCGCGAAGGAGCGACCGGCCTTCGACCCGCTGATCGTCCACCTCGCGGACGCGTCGGCGGTCGGGACGTACGCGGAGATGGAGGACGCGGACGATCCCCGCGTCGCGCGGCTCGCGGCGCGGTTCTGGCCGGGGCCGCTCACGCTCGTGCTGCGGAAGCGGGCCGTCATCCCGGGGATCGTCACGGCCGGGCTCCCGACCGTGGGCCTGCGGGTGCCCGACCACCCCGTGGCACGCGCCCTGATCCGTGCCGCCGGCGTCCCGGTGGCCGCGCCCTCCGCGAACCGGTTCGGGCACCTCTCCCCGACCCGTGCGGCGCACGTCGTGGCGGGGCTTGGATCGCGTGTCGACCTGGTCCTCGACGGCGGGCCGTGCCGGGTTGGGATCGAGTCCACGGTCATCCTGCTCGCAGCGGGCCGCGCCACGCTCCTGCGTCCCGGGGGCCTCGCGATCGAGGCGATCGAGGCGGAGATCGGGCGTCTCGAGGTGCTCGTCGACGGAGCCCCGCGCACGGCCGAGCTGGCGCCCGGCCGTGCCGGTGCGCACTACGCACCGCGCATCCCGCTCGTGCTCGCGAACCCGCGCGACCCGGAGGCTGCCCTGGCGTTCGTGGTGCGTCCGGGGGAGCGTGTCGGCTTCCTCGCCGCCTCGGCCGCGGGCCGGGCCGCCGCCGAAGCGGCCGGGGGACCGTTCGCAGCGGTCGAGGTCCTCGACGCCAACGGCGATGCCGTGGGCGCCGCCGCGCGCCTGTTCGACGCGCTCCATTCGCTCCAGGCCGCCGATCTCTCCCGGATCGTGGCGGAGCCGTTCCCCGACGTGGGCCTGGGTCGGGCCGTGATGGATCGCCTGCGGCGCGCCGCCCGCGCGGCAGGCGACGTCCGCGAAGAACCGGCCTTCAATAGATGAACGGCACGAGCTTGCGGACCCGCGCCCGGTACGCTCCGTAGTCCGGGTAGGCGGCCATCAGCCATACCTCCTCGCGCCGGGCCTTGAGATCGAAGAAGCAGCCGAGGAGCACGGCCGCGAGGAGCGCCGGTGGGCTCGCGGTCGCCAGCCCCCAGCCCAGCGCGGCGGTGATGATCCCCGAGTAGATCGGGTGGCGGACCAGGCCGTAGACGCCGGAGTCGATCAGCCGGCCGCCGTCGACGGGGCGCGGCACCGCGGTCAGGTTCTCCCGCAGCCCGATGACACCGAGCACGGCGGCAACTGCCCCAAGGACGATCAGCCCGACCCCGGCCACGAGGCCGGCGGTTCGCCACGAGCCGCCCCACGCGGGGCCCAGCAACCCGGCTAGGCCCACGCCCACGAAGAAGATGCCCTGGAGCGCGACCCAGCCCTCGCCGCGCGGCCCGAGCGACGGAAGCCGCGCCCCGTCCACGGGGCTCAGGCGTCCGGCTGCGAGAAGCGGCGGGCGTTGCCCATCCCTGGCCAGACCGGCCGCTGCGTCAGCGCCGTCAGCTGCGCCAGGTGGTCCCGGTCGCGGTGGACCCGCTCGTGGAGGATGTCGCGGATCGTCACGTCGCCGACCTGCGGATGACGGCCCGGACGGGCGAGAGCGGCGGGCCCGAGCGAACGGACCAGTGCCAGCGACTCGTCGCGAAGGGCCCCGAATTCGGCGGCCAGCTCGGCCGAGTCACGGCCGCCGTCGTGGCGGCCGCCTCCATCGCGGTCGGCACCCACGTGTGCAGGGCGGGGTTCTCCTCGGCAATCATCGAACGGATCCGCCACGCGAAGCCACGCTTGTCGGCCTCGATCAGGTGACCGACGACCTCGTTCGGGCTCCAGATCCCCGGCATGGGCTGGAAGTCGCCGTGCGGGACCAGCGCCTCGACCTCCAGGATGATCGCCCGGCGCGAGGCGTCGAGGAGCGTCGCGATCTGCTTCGGCGCAAGGGGGGCCGGCTCGTCCGCGTACGCGTCGTCATCGCCGCCCACGTCCGGTGAGCGCTGGGCCATGGCGGGTTCTCCTCTATCCGTCGGCGCTCATCGTACGCGTCCGCGGGCCGGCTCGCGGTCACAGGAGATCGCGCGGCACGGGCAGCTCCCAGGTCCGATCGAAGACCGGCCCGGCACCCTCGGTGACCGCCAGGGTCACGCGAATCGGGAGCTCGTCCCGGTCCCAGTCGCGTCAGGCCGGCATCGGCGACGACCTCGGGGCCGTGCGGGTACGCCAGCCGGTGGCGGATCGTCCCGACGGCTCGGCGGTCCGAGAACCCGTCCGCCACCGTCACCCGGTAGCGCGCGTCCCGACCACCCCGTCGCGCTCGGTCCGCCAGGCGGACGCCGTCGTCCTCCGGGATTCGCAGGTGCTCGGTCCGGACCCCGTGCCCACGGCATCTTCTGCAGGTCGATACCGGCGAATCAAATCCACGGCATGCAGGCGATCCGGCATGGCGAGCCTCCCGGTGCGACGGGCGCGCCGCCACCCGGGCCACACCGAGCGATCTCTCGCGCCGTAGAGTCTGGGGAGCATGACCGTCCCGCTGTTCCGCCCGTTCCCCCCGCCGGATCCGCCACTCACCGACGGG
Source organism: Chloroflexota bacterium (assembly GCA_017882025.1). Taxonomy (GTDB): domain Bacteria; phylum Chloroflexota; class Limnocylindria; order Limnocylindrales; family CSP1-4; genus CTSoil-043. The sequence continues at coordinate 6,731 of JADGQG010000001.1, read as the reverse complement.
ACGGTGGTCCTGCGCCTCCCGCGGGACGCGGACGCGCCGGCGATCGCCGCGGCGTGTCGCGACCCGGAGATCGCGCGCTGGATACCCGTCCCGACCCCCTATCGCCTCGAGGACGCGAGAGCGTTCGTGGCCTTCGCCGCCGAGGCATGGTCCACGGGCCGCGAGCCGACGTTCGTGATCGTTGATGCGGCGAGCCGAACGCTCGTGGGCACGATCGGCATCCACCGGCGGCCGGATGAACCCGGCAAGGCCGCGGTCGGCTACTGGTTGAGCCCGGAGGCGCGCGGGCGCGGCGCGGCGACCCGCGCCGTCCGGCTCGTCGTCCGCTGGGCGTTCAAGGTCGAGCCGAGACTCGTGCGGATGGAGCTCCTGACCCTGGTGGGCAACGAGGCATCCGGCCGCGTCGCGCTTCGGGCGGGATTCGCGCGGGAGGGCGTCCTTCGCGGCTACCTGCCGTTCCGCGGCGAGCTGGTGGACGCCGTGATGTTCGCCCGGCTCCGCGAGGACCCAAAGTCCTGAGCCGGGACGATCCGCGCACTCGCGACGCGGCTCGCGGCCTGACCGGTCGCCCTTGAGGTGCAGGCACCCCGCTCTCGTCGGGAACGGCGTTGTCGACTAGCATGCAGGCGCGATCCCACAAGGGCGCGTCCTGCGGCATGGCCGGACGGCGCTCAGCGGGCGCGACGGAGGCACGCCCGCGATGGCGAACCCGGTCATCCTGGTCGTTGACGACGACCCCCAGGTCCTGCGCGCCGTGGGGCGCGAGGTCCGGGGTCGGTTCGGCGGCGACTACCGGATCGTGGCGTCCGGCTCCGGCGCAGACGCCCTGGATGCCATCCGGCGACTGACCCTGCGCGGCACGCCGATCGCGCTGCTCGTGGTTGATCAACGCATGCCCGGGATGAGCGGCGTCGAGCTGCTGGGGGCAACCCTGACCCTGCTGCCGGCGGCGAAGCGGGTGCTGCTGACGGCCTACGCGGACACCGATGTCGCGATCCGGGCGATCAACGAGATCGGGCTGGACCAGTACCTCCTCAAGCCATGGGACCCACCCGAGGAACGGCTCTTCCCCGCCCTCGAAGAGCTCCTGGACGATTGGCGCGCCGGCTGGATTCCGCCGTTCGAAGGGATCCGGCTGGTGGGCCATCGCTGGTCCGCGCGGGCCCACGAGATCAAGGACTACCTCGCCCGCAACCAGGTTCCCTATCGCTGGGTGGATGTCGAAACGGACCCGGAAGCGGCCCGCCTCGTTGCGAGCGCGGGCATCGACCCCGGGCGCGATCCGCTCCTCGTCTTCCCGGACGGGAGTCACCTGCGGGCCCCGACCAACGTGCAGATCGCCGAGAAGGTGGGTCTGCGGACCCGCGCAGTCCTTCCGTTCTACGACCTCGTCATCATCGGCGGAGGCCCGGCCGGTCTCGCGGCGGCGGTCTACGGTGCCTCCGAGGGGCTCCGGACCCTGCTCCTGGAACGCGAGGCGCCGGGTGGGCAAGCCGGCACGACCTCGCGGATCGAGAACTACCTCGGCTTCCCCGCCGGGCTCACCGGGGCGGACCTCGCCCGCCGGGCGGTTGCCCAGGCGACCCGTCTCGGGGCGGAGATCCTCACGCCGCAGGAGGTCCAGCGCATCCGGCGCGAGGACCCGTACTGCTTCGTCACGCTGGGAGACGGAAGCGAGCTGAGCTGCCAGGCGCTGATCCTGGCAATGGGCGTGCAGTACCGCCGGCTGGAGGCGCCGGGGGTGGACGCGCTCATCGGCCTCGGCGTCTTCTACGGTGCCGCGATCACCGAGGCGCTTGCCTTCCGCGACCACGACGTGGCCGTCGTCGGTGGCGGGAACTCGGCCGGCCAGGCCGCGGTCTACCTGGCCGCCTTCGCCCGCCAGGTGACGCTCGTGGTCCGCGGAGGGCGCCTGGAGGCTGGCATGAGCCAGTACCTCGTTGACCAGATCGCGGCACGTCCCACGATTCAGGTGCGGCTCAACGCGAACGTCGCCGCGGTGCGGGGGACCGACGAGCTCGAAGCGATCACGATCGCCGACGCGGCTGGGACGACCGACGTGCCGATGCAGGCGCTCTTCCTGTTTGTCGGTGCGCTCCCGCGCACGGACTGGCTCGACGGCGTGGTGGAGCGGGACGGCGCCGGCTTCATCGTCACGGGGCCGGCACTCTCGCGGGTCGACGGCCACGTGCCCGGCTGGCCGCTTGCCCGCGAGCCGTTCCTGCTCGAGACGAACGTGTCCGGGATCTTCGCGGCCGGCGACGTCCGGGCTCGCTCCGTCAAGCGGATCGCATCGGGCGTCGGCGAAGGCGCGATGGCCGTCCAGTTCGTACATCAGCACCTCGCCGGCCTCTGAGGCGCTGGTGGACCTCGCGCCGCTCCGCCGCATCCCGCTCCTTGCGGGGCTCGACGACTCCGAGCTCGGGCGGCTTGCCGCCGTCGCCGAGAACGTGGAGCTGGCGCCGGGCACGATCCTCCTCCGCGAGGGTGAGGCTGGGGATGCGCTCTTTGTCGTGCTCACCGGCGAGCTCGCGGTCTCGAAGCGCTCCGGCAACGCGGACATCCCCCTGGCGGTCGTTGGTCCGGGCGAGGTCCAGGGAGAGCTGGCCGTCCTGGAAGGCCGGCCCCGATCGGCCACGGTCCGCGCCGTCGGCCCCGCCACGCTCCTTCGCCTGCGCCGCGACGCGCTCCTGGACGTGCTCGGTCGACGGCCCGAGCTCGCGCTGGCGCTCCTGCGCACCATCGCGGGCCGCCTCCGGGCCACGGAGTCGCTTCTCCGCGAGCGCGAGAAGCTTGCGGCGCTCGGAACGCTCGCGGCTGGGCTCGCCCACGAGCTGAACAACCCGGCGGCCGCAATCCGAAGCACCGTCGGCCGCCTGACGACGCTCGCGGGCGAATGGGATCGCGCAGCCGGCGCCCTCGGGGCGCTCGGACCCGACGACCTGGACCCGGACGGCGTGGCCCGCGAGGTGGCCGCTGCGTTGCGCGACGAGCTGGACCGCAGGGCCGCGACGCCCCCGATCCTGGACCCGGTCGACGCCGCCGACCGCGAGGACGCGATGGTCGCGCTGCTCGACCGGCTTGGCATCGCGAGGCCGGCGGAGCCGGCGGCAACGCTCGTCGCGTTCGGCTGGGACGGCAACCAGCTCGACGACCTGCTCGCGCCGTTCGAGAGCGACGAAGCCCGGCACGTCGTGCTCGCCTGGCTTGCCGCGGGAGCGCTCGGGCGCCAGCTCCTGGCCGAGATCGGGGCCGCGGGAGAACGGATCGGGGAGATCGTCGCATCCGTCCGGGAGTACAGCTACCTGGATCGGGCGCCGGTCGGCGAGGTGGACGTGATCGCCGGGATCGAGAGCACGCTCGTGATGTTGCGCCCACGCCTGAAGGCGGGGATCGAGGTCCGCCGCACCTACCCGGCCGGACGGCCGCGCATCGAAGCCTTCGGCAGCGAGCTCAACCAGGTCTGGACGAACCTGATCGTCAATGCGGCGGACGCGATGCGCGGACGTGGCATCCTCGAGATCACCGTCCGGCGTGATCCGCAGGCCGACGCCCAGCGACTGCCGGGGTCCGGGCCGGCCGTCGCTCCGGGCGTCAGGGTCGAGGTGTGCGACTCGGGGTCCGGGATTCCAGAGGATGTCCGCGCCCGGATCTTCGAGCCCTTCTTCACGACCAAGGACGTCGGGGCGGGGAGTGGCCTGGGGCTCCACATCGTCCAGTCCATCGTGGACCGGCATGCCGGCCGGATCGAGGTGGCGTCCGCGCCGGGTCGCACCTGCTTCAGCGTGACGCTTCCGGGCCGGGTCCCGCCCGCACCCTGACGAGGTCGCCCGCCGGGCGCGTGCCGGGCGCGTGCCTACCCGGCGCGGCCGGACGCGATGACGGCCGCGAAGGCCAGCACGATGACGTTCCCAGTGACGCCGACGGCGAGGCGCATCGGTGGTCCAAGGCGCCGGTGGAGCGCCGCACCGGCGGCCGCGATCAGCGTCTGCCACGAGAGGGAGGCGATGAACGCGCCGACCACGAACGCCATCTTCTCGGCCGGCTCCGTCCCGGTTCCCCCGAGACCAAGGATGAGCGCGGCGAAGTAGGTGATCGTCATCGGGTTCAAGAGCGTGAGCCCGAGGAAGGCCGCGTAGGTCCGTCGAGGTGATCGCGTGGCCCCTCCGGCGTGCTCCGGGCCGGGCGGACCCGGGGCCGCCGGCTCCCGCACACGCGCCCGCTCGGCATCGCGAGCCACCGACCGGAAGCCGCGCAGCGCGAGCCCCACGAGCACGAGGACCGCCGCCGCTCGAAGCGGCACCTGCCAGGGTGTCAGCACGCCGGCGAGCACGGCGCCGAAGATTGCCGCGATGGCTGCATAGATCCCGTCGGCGGAGGCGGCGCCGGCCCCGGCGGCCGCGGCGGCGCGAAACCCGGACCGAATCCCGGTCTCCACGATGAGCACGGCGACCGCACCGACCGGGATCGCGATGCCGTAGCCCGCGGCGAACCCGGCGAGGAGCGCGCCGATCATCGCGCCCCGGATCCGGACGCGCCACCGGGGCCGCGTCCGGACCGCGGCACCGGGGGCCCCACCAGGAGCGCCTCGATCGCCCGGCGAGCACCGGCGATGGCGGGGAGGCGCCCCCGCGCGACCGCCACGGAGACGGTCGCGCGGCTCACGCCGAGCGCGGCGGCAACCTCCGTCTGGCGTGCCCCATCCACGAGGATCAGGCAGGCGATCTCGGCCTGGCGCGGCGTCAGGTCATCGAGGAGCGCGGCCAGCGCCAGGCCGAGGTCCACCAGCAACGCGTCACGCCACGGGTCGCCCGTCGCGAAGCCGAGCTCAGCGCCGCGGTCGCGGGCGCTCCGCAGGGCGAGCGCAGCGTGCGTGGTGGCCGACGCATCGTCGCCGCCGGAACCGATCCCCCAGCGAACGGCTGCGCCGGCCCGATCGAGGCGGGACGTCATGACGCGATCCAGCACGTCTGCGCCGGCCGGGGACGAGGCGGCGGGGCCGCGCGAAATGCCTTCCGCGGTCCGGAGACGGGTCCCCTCCCCCGTCCCGATCCGGGGCCGCCCACTGCTCACGGGCCCTGCGTCGTCCGCGCACCCTGCGCCTGCAGCCGGCTCCGCGATGGCCACGAGCCGGATGCCGTCCACAGGTAGAGGCTACGGGAGGGACGGTTAGCCGTCAACGGCTGACACGCGGTCGATCGGCCGGTCGGGACGAGCCGGACGGTGCGGCCAGGGAGGTTCGCGGTGCCGGCGCCTGGGCCGGCCCCCGGGGAACGTCCTTTTGTCCGTGCCAGGTCTCTCGGGTCACGTCCCATGCAGATGGCCCGGACCAGGGACCCCGCTCTACCCGGCGACCCGCGTGGCCCGGCGACCCGGGCGCGAGGCGGGCGGGCGGCACGGACGGTGGGATGCATACCCGCCCCGATTCGGCGTTGACGGCAGCGCCGTGCTGACGCAGCATCGGGCCGGTGGAACCGCCCGCCCAGCCCTCGTCGCCCGGTCACGGCGCTCCTGCCGGCACGCCGCGGCCGCTGCCCGCCGGGACCGTGACGTTCCTGTTCACGGACATCGAGGGCTCGACCGCCCTCATCACCCGCCTGGGGAGCGCCTACGAGCCGCTCCTCGAAGCGCATCGCGGGATTCTCCGGGCCGCCTTCGACGCTGCCGGCGGCGTAGAGGTCCAGACGGAGGGCGATGCGTTCTTCGTCGTCTTCGCGAGCGCGAGCGCGGCCGCGGCCGCGTGCGTCGCAGCGCAGCGAGCCCTCGTCGCGCACCCCTGGCCCTCCGACTCGCGGATCCGCGTGCGAATGGGGCTCCACACGGGAGAGGCGACCCCAACCCCGGACGGCGACTACACATCGCTCGAGGTCCACCGGGCGGCCCGGATCGCCGCAGCCGGCCACGGCGGCCAGGTCCTGGTTTCGGAGACGACGCGCGCCCTGGTCATCGGCGTGCTCCCCGCCGACGTGACGATCCGCGACCTGGGCGAGCACCGCCTCAAGGACCTTCGGCCGGAGCGCCTCTCGCAGCTCATCGCGGCCGGCCTGCCTGCCGACTTCCCGCCGATCCGCTCGCTGGATCGGCGGCGCAACAACCTGCCGACCCAGCTGACGTCTTTCGTGGGCCGTGACCACGATCTCACGGCCACCCTCCTGCTTCTCGACGCGTCGCGCCTCCTCACCCTCACCGGTCCCGGCGGGATCGGCAAGACCCGCCTCGCGCTCCAGCTCGCCGCCGCAGCCGCCGACCGCTACCCGGACGGCGTCTGGTTCGTCCCGCTCGAGCCGCTCCGCGAGGCGGAGCTCGTGCCGGGCACGATCGCCCGCGCCGTCGGGCTGGCGGACAGCGGCGTCCGACCGACCCTGGAGCTGCTGATAGAGCACTTCGCGCCCCGGACCTGCCTGCTGGTCCTCGACAACTTCGAGCAGGTGATCGCCGCCGCTCCCCTCGCCGCACAGCTCCTGCGCGCCTGCCCGAACCTCACGATCGTGACCACCAGTCGGGGCGCCCTCCACGTCTCCGGGGAACAGGAATACGCGGTGCCGGGCCTCCCGGCGCCCCCCGATCGGCGACATCTCTCGACCTTCGAGCTGGCCCGACTGCCCGCCGAAATCCGCGCCGCCGACCCGGCCACGCTCAACCAATACGAAGCGGTCCGGCTCTTCGTCGCACGGGCCCTCGCCGTCCGCGCCGATTTCCGCGTCACGAACGAGAATGCGCCGGCAGTCGCC
>JADGQG010000155.1 GCA_017882025.1 Chloroflexota bacterium | reverse complement strand
CGACGAAGCGCGCCGGCCGTCGCTCATGGGTGAGGGGCGTCTCGAGGATGCTCACCAGTCGACCCGCTCGGTCTCGTCGCCGAACCGGCGCCGCTGGATGAGAACGGGCACCGGTGCGATCGCGGCAGCCGCGAGGCCCGCGAGCAGGCCGGTCGGGACGGCCTGTGCCAGCGGCTCCACGCCCGAGGGAAGCCCACGAAGCGCGCTGACGAGCACGATGGTCAGGACGGACGCGATTCCTGCCGTGATGGCCGCCGTGGCGACCACGATCGGGTAGAAGGCGCGTCGGGAGATGCGGCCGACGAGCCACGCGGCGCCGACGGCGAGGAGGAGGACGAACGCGGTGAGGCCGAGTGGCCGCATGAGCAGTACGTCGATGATCAACCCTCCGAGGAAGGCCCAGATGAGGCCGCCCTCGAGGCCCACCGTCATCGTCCAGACGACGGCGAGAACGAGGACGAGATCGAGCCCGGCACCACCGGCAGCCGTGAACGGGAGGATTGATGACTGGATCAGTGCAGCCACTGTCGCCCCGACCGCTGCGAGAACCAGGCTCATGGCGGTCGTTCCTCAGTGAACCGGCAGCCCGACAGCACGGCATCCGCGCGAACCGCCGGCACTCTGCACGGCGAGTATACCGAGAGGGGCCAAATCGTCGGCTGGCGCGGGAATGCCTCGGCCGCGCGGTACGAGGATGGCACTGTTTCACGTGAAACGCGGCCAGGGCCCGAGGCCAGGATGCGAGGTGGGGGCCCGGGCTGGGAACCCGGGCTGGGGCCACGCCGCACGGGCGAGTCGACCAGTGCAGCCTGACGGAAGGCGGCGATACGCGGCAGGGAAGGCACGCCTGTCACGCTCTCGTCCAGGGGTCGGAAGGGGCCGGAATGGTAGACTTGGTGCGTGATTCCCGAGGAGAACGGCCTCTAGTGGGCCAGATGCTTGCGTGCGCCAACCAGAAGGGCGGCGTCGGGAAGACCACAACCGTCGTCAACCTCGCGGCCTACCTCGCCGGGGATGGCCGTCGGGTGCTCGTTGTCGATCTCGACCCCCAGGGCAACGCCACCAGTGGCCTTGGCGCGGATCGCGCGGCGGCCGGCTCCTCGGTCTACGACGCTCTGATGGGTGGTGTGGATCTGCGCACACTTATCGTGCCGACGGAGACGCCCGGACTTTCGCTGGTCCCATCCTCGATCGCCCTGGCCGGCGCCGAGGTTGAGCTTGCGAGCGTGCCCCAGCGAGAACGCCGGCTGACTCGCGTGATGGCGTCGGTCCGTTCCGATTTCGATGATGTCTTCATCGACTGCCCGCCATCCCTCGGCTTGCTCACCGTGAACGCGTTGACGGCGGCCGACGCCGTCCTGATCCCGATGCAGTGCGAGTACTACGCGCTGGAGGGTCTCTCCCAGCTGATCGCGACGATCCACCTCGTGCGCGATCATCTGAACCCAGCGCTGGCGGTGCGAGGCGTCGTTCTCACGATGTTCGACGCCCGGACGAATCTCTCCGCGGAGGTTGCCGCGGAGGTCCGTGAGCACCTCGGGGCGGCGGTCTTCCAGACCGTAGTGCCGAGGAGCGTGCGGCTCGCGGAAGCACCCAGCCACGGCCGTCCGATCGCGGGGTATGCACCCGACAGTCGGGGCGCCATCGCCTACCGGGCGCTCGCGACCGAGCTTCGGAGCCGACTCGACCACGAGGCCGGTCAGCCGCGCGGGGAGCACGGTGAGGCGGCACCGCCACCGGGATCCGCCGCGACGTGGGGCGCGGCGTCAGCGATCACCGTTCCGCAGCCGCATCTGCCGATCGTCCCCGGCGCGGGCGCGCCCGGAGGCGCCGCGTGACGGCGCGGCCAGCGCGGCCAGCGCGGCCAGCGTCGCTGGGTCGCGGTCTCGCTGCACTCATCCCGAAGGCGGCATCCACGACGCCAGTGCCCGCCGAGATCCCGATCGACCGAATCGAGCGGAACCCCTACCAGCCGCGGACGGTGTTCGAGCTGGATCAGCTTGACCAGCTTCGGGCCAGCATCGCCGCCCACGGAATCCTTCAGCCGGTGCTCGTGACCGAGACGCTGGAGGGGTATCGCCTGATCGCCGGAGAGCGTCGGGTTCGCGCTGCGCAACTCGCCGGCCTCACGCGCATCCCGGCGATCGTCCGCCAGGCAGCCGGCAGCGAGCAGCTCGAGCTGGCGCTCGTCGAGAATGTCCAGCGCGCCGACCTCAACGCGCTCGAGGAGGCCCGTGCGTACCGCCAGCTCGTCGACGAGTTCGGGCTCTCCCACGACGAGATCGCGGGCCGTGTCGGGCGGGCGCGGTCGACGATCGCAAACACGATTCGCCTCCTCGAGCTGGCGCCCGCCACGCTCGAGGCACTCGGCGCGGGGCGGATCAGCGAGGGGCACGGCCGGGCGTTGTTGGGGCTTGACCCGCTTCGGCAGGCCGAGCTTCTCGCGCTCACCGAGCGCCGCGGTCTCTCGGTTCGCCAGGTCGAGGAGCTGGCACGGCGGCTCCGCGAGGCACCGGGTCCCGCCCGGGGCGGCCGGACGGTGGCGGTGATGGACGGCGAGATGGAGCGCGTAGAGGAGGACCTCCGTCGGTCGCTCGGCACGAAGGTGCGGCTCGCGCGTTCGCGCAAGGGCGGTCGGATCATCATCGAGTGGTACGGCGAGGACGAGCTGGGCCGCCTCTACGAACGGCTGACCGGAGGGAATTCGTGACGGATCGGGCGACGGGTGCGGGCGCGGGCACGGCGAGCGGGACCGGCGGTCGGTCGAAGCGCCCGTCGGGCGGAAGCGAGTACACCGCCGCCAGCATCCAGGTCCTCGAGGGCCTCGAGGCCGTTCGTCGCCGGCCCGGCATGTATATCGGGTCCACCGATGTGCGGGGCCTCCATCACCTCGTCTGGGAAGTCGTGGACAACTCGATCGACGAGGCGATGGCGGGCCACGCAACCCGGATCGACGTGACGATCGCCGCCGATGCCACGGTCACGGTCCAGGACGACGGCCGCGGCGTCCCGGTGGGCCGGCATGCCACCGGAAAGGACGCCCTGGAGGTCGTGCACACGGTCCTCCACGCGGGCGGGAAGTTCGGAGGCGGCGGCTACAAGGTGTCCGGCGGCCTGCATGGCGTCGGCGTCAGCGTGGTCAACGCGCTCTCCGAGTGGCTCCGCGTCGAGACGGCGCGCGACGGCTACATCTGGGCCCAGGAGTACGCGCGCGGCAAGCCGACCACGGCCGTCTCGAAGGTCGGGCCACAGGGACACCGCCGGGGAACGCGGACGAGCTTCCGTGCCGACCACGAGATGTTCGAGAGCACGGACTACAGCTTCGAGACGATCACCCAGCGGCTCAGGGAGTCCGCCTACCTCAACAAGGGCCTCTGGATCCGCCTGACCGACGAACGGGCAGATCGCGAGCGCTCCTTCTGCTTCGAGGGCGGCCTCGTCTCGTTCGTCCGCCATCTCAACCGGAACAAGGAAGTCCTCCACGCGCGCCCGATCGCGGTGGAGAAGCGGGAGGGCGCGACTTCCATCGAGGTCGCGCTCCAGTACAACGACTCGTTCACCGAAAACGTCTTCGCGTTCGCGAACAACATCAACACGGTCGACGGCGGGACACATGTCACCGGGTTCCGCGCGGCGCTCACCAGCTCGCTCAACGACTGGGCGCGCAAGGCCGGGATCCTCAAGGACGCCGACTCGAACCTGAGCGGGGACGATGTCCGGGAGGGGCTGACCGCGGTCGTCTCGGTCAAGCTCGTCGATCCCCAGTTCGAGGGCCAGACCAAGGCGAAGCTCGGCAACGCGGAGGTCAAGGCGCAGGTCCAGGCGGCTGTCGCCGAGGGGGTTGTCCAGTATCTCGAGGAGAACCCGGCGGACGGGCGGCGGATCATCGAGAAGAGCCTGACCGCTGCCCGCGCCCGCGAGGCGGCCCGGAAGGCGCGCGACCTTGTCATCCGCAAGGGCGCACTCGAGGGGATGGCCCTGCCGGGCAAGCTCGCCGACTGCCAGGAACGCGATCCTGCCCGGAGCGAGCTCTACCTCGTGGAGGGCGACTCCGCCGGCGGCTCGGCGAAGATGGGCCGCAACCGCCGGTTCCAGGCGGTCCTGCCGCTGCGCGGCAAGGTGCTCAACGTCGAGAAGGCACGGCTGGATCGTGTCCTCTCGAGCGAGAACGTCCGGCCGCTCATCATTGCCCTCGGAGCCGGGATCGGCGACACGTTCGATCTCGCGAAGCTCCGGTACCACCGGATCATCATCATGACCGACGCGGACGTCGACGGTGCCCACATCCGGACGCTCCTGCTCACGTTCTTCTACCGGCACATGGGCCAGATCATCGAGAACGGTCACCTCTTCATCGCGCAGCCCCCGCTGTACCGGGTGAGCACCGGCAAGCAGACGCTCTACGCCCAGTCGGAGAAGGAGCGCGAGGCGGCGATCAAGAAGCTGAACGCGAAGAACATCTCCGTCCAGCGCTTCAAGGGCCTCGGCGAGATGAACGCGGACCAGCTCTGGGAGACCACGATGAACCCCCAGACCAGGACGCTCCTCCGCGCCGAGATCGAGGATGGTGTCGAGGCCGACGCGATCTTCACGATGCTGATGGGCGAGAAGGTGGCGCCGCGCAAGAGCTTCATCATGTCCGAGGCGCGGAAGGTGCAGAACCTTGACATCTGAGGTCGTGACCG
>JADGQG010000154.1 GCA_017882025.1 Chloroflexota bacterium | reverse complement strand
GGGCCAGCCGCCCTCGATGTACGGCATCCCGTACTCGTCGAGCATCCGGGCGATCCGGAGCTTGTCGGCGAGCGAGAGGATGATGTTCTCGCCCTGGGTTCCGTCCCGGAGCGTCGTGTCGTAGAGGACGACCGGCGGGGCGGGGGCGGGAGTTGCGTCGGGGGCGGCCATCAGAGCAGTCCCAGGAGCTGGCTCGTCGCCACGAGGGTCCCCACATCGAAATCGGGGCCGCGGCCGGGCGGCGCCGCGGCAGGCCCGATCCGGGCCACGATCGCGTCGGCCATCTCGACCGTCCCCACGCGCGTGCAGGCCTCGGCGGCCGCGACGCTGCGCGGCCAGATGTCGCCCGTCCGGTAGCCGCCGTCGAGCGCGGCGGCGACCGCGCGCTCCACGGCATCCGCGGCGTCCGCCTGCCCCAGCGACAGGCGAAGGAGCATCGCGCCGGAGAGGATCGTGCCGATGGGGTTCGCGAGGTCCTGCCCGGCGATGTCCGGGGCGGAGCCGTGGATCGGTTCATAGAGGCCGTGCAGCCCGTGCGCCGTCCGGCGCGCCCCGACGGACGCCGACGGGAGCATCCCGAGCGAGCCGGCGAGGACGGACGCCTCGTCCGAGAGGATGTCGCCGAAGAGGTTCTCCGTCACGAGGACGTCGAACGAGGCCGGCGAGCGAACGATCTGCATGGCGCAGGCGTCAACGAGCCGGTCCTCGAGGGTCACGTCCGGGTACTCGGTCGCGATCTCGTGGACCACGGTCCGCCAGAGGCGCGACGTGGCCAGGACGTTCGCCTTGTCGACGCTGGTCAGCCGCTTCCGGCGGCCGCGCGCGAGCTCGAACGCGAGGCCCGCGACCCGCGCGATCTCGGGCTCCGAGTACGGCAAGGTGTCGCTGGCGGCGCGCGCGCCGGCGGCGCCGGTCGCCTCGGTGCGATCGCCGAAATAGAGGCCGCCGGTCAGCTCGCGGACGATGAGCATGTCGACGCCCTCGAGGAGCTCCGGCCGGAGCGGCGACGCCGGCACGAGCGCCGGGTGGACGCTGACCGGGCGGAGGTTCGCGAACAGGCCGAGGCCCCCGCGCATCGCGAAGAGGGCCTGCTCGGGGCGAACCATCGCCGTCGGGTCGTCCCATTTCGGACCACCCACGGCGCCGAGCAGGATCGCGTCGCTCTCCGCGCACGCTGCGAGGTCCTCATCGCGGATGGCGACGCCGTAGGCGTCGATCCCGGCTCCGCCCACAATGAGGTCCGTCCAGGCGATCTCGAAGCCGAAGCGCGCGCCGGCGGCCGCCAGCACGCCCCTCGCGGCGGCGACGACGTCCGGCCCGACGCCGTCGCCCGGGATCGCGACAAGGCGGTAGCTGCGAAGGTCGCCCCGCGCGGTCACGGCAGTCGCTCCGAGGGACGGGGCGCGGGCAGCGACGTTCGGTCCCGCTCCGCAGCCCAGAGCTTGTTCGCGGCCACCACGTACGCCTCGAGCGACGCCTCGATGATGTTCGTGGAGAGGCCGTGGCCGGTGACGACGATCGCGTCGGGGCCCGCGTCCGTCGAACGGCGGCAGCGGAGGAAGACGCGCCCCTGCGCATCCTCGCCCTCGGTGACCGCCTTGATCTCGTACTCGACGAGCGTCGGCTCCCAGCCCAGGACGGGCCGGATCGCCTCGTCGACCGCACGGTAGAGCGCGTTCACCGGGCCGTTCCCGGTCGATTCGCCCGCCCGGCCTTCCCCGTCGAGCGCCAACCGGGCGCTCCCCGTGGAACGGCCGCCGTGCGAGGAGGTGACGCTCCACCCGTCCAGGACGATCGAGGCCGGAAGGTCGCCCGAGCGCTGCTGGAGGAGCGCGAGGAGATCCGCGTCGGTGACCTCCTTCTTCACGTCGGCCAGCGCGATCGCCTCGCGGTAGACGACGTCGAGCGCGTCGCCGGAGACATCGTGGCCAAGATCGCGGAGCTTCTTCTGGAGCCCCTTGCGCCCGGAGAGCTTGCCGATCGTCAGCTGGCTGCCGGAGAGGCCCACCGACTGCGGGGTCATGATCTCGTACGTGAGCGGGTTCTTGATCACGCCGTCCTGGTGGATCCCCGACTCGTGGGCGAACGCGTTCGCGCCCACCACGGCCTTGTTCGGCTGGACGGCGAAGCCCGTCAGGTGGCTCACCAGCCGGCTGGCGGTCGTGATGTGCTCGGTCTGGACCCGGCTGAGCAGCTCGGGGAACTGGGTCGGGCGCGTCCGGAGCGCCATCACGACCTCCTCCAGGGAGGCGTTGCCGGCGCGCTCGCCGAGCCCGTTGATGGTCACCTCCACCTGGCGCGCGCCGGCCTGGACGGCAGCCAGCGTGTTCGCGGTCGCAAGCCCCAGGTCGTTGTGGCAGTGGATGGAGATCGTGGCGTCGCGCCCCACGAGGTCGACGACCCTGCCGACGAGCGCGCCGAACTCGGACGGGATGGCATACCCGACCGTGTCCGGGATGTTGACAGTGGTGGCACCGGCCCCGACCACCGCCTCGTAGATCGCGAGGAGGAACGCCGGATCCGTGCGGGACGCGTCCTCGGCGGAGAACTCGATCTCCGCGTCGCGTCCCAGCTGCTCACGGCCGTAGCGGACCCAGCGGACCGCCTCGGCGAGCGCCTCGTCGCGGGAGATCCTCAGCTTGTGCTTGAGGTGGATGTCCGAGGTCGCGATGAAGACGTGGAGGTGGGGCCGCTCGGCGACCCGGATCGCCTCGATCGCCTTCTGCGGATCGCCGTCACGGCAGCGGGCGAGCGCGGCGACCGCGACGCCCTTGACCTCCGTCGCGATCCGGTGGACCGCCTCCCAGTCGCCGGGCGAGGCGGCCGGGAAGCCGGCCTCGATGACGTCGACGTTGAGGCGGACGAGCTGGCGGGCGACCTCCAGCTTCTCGGCGGCGGTGAGGCTCGCACCGGGCGCCTGCTCGCCGTCGCGGAGGGTGGTGTCGAAGACCCGGACGGTGCCCGCGGGCACGAACGGGCCGGCCGGTACCGGGACGGGCATCAGCGGCCGTCCCCCGCGGCGCCCGACGCCGCGGCCTGTGCCTGGCCCGCCTGGACCGTGACGGGGTCGAGGAACGGCATGGCGGCCCGGAGGCGCGCGCCCACCTGCTCCACCTGGTGGTCGCGGTCGCGGGCGCGAAGCCGCTCGAACTCGCCGCGGCCGCTGTCGTTCTCGGCGATCCAGCGGGCCGCGAACGTCCCGTCCTGGATCTCGAGCAGGACCTGCTCCATGGTGGCGCGAGTGCGCTCGTCGATGATCCGCGGGCCGCTCACGTAGTCGCCGTACTCGGCTGTGTCGCTCACGCTGAAGCGCATGAAGTTGAGGCCGCCGCGGTACATCAGGTCCACGATCAGCTTGAGCTCGTGGAGCGTCTCGAAGTAGGCGAGCTCGGGCTGGTACCCGGCCTTTACGAGCGTCTCGAAGGCCATCTTCACGAGCGCCGCTGTACCGCCACAGAGGACGGCCTGCTCACCGAAGAGGTCGGTCTCGGTCTCCTCCTTGAAGGTCGTCTCCAGGACGCCAGCCCGCGTCGCCCCGATCGCCCGGGCGTAGGCGAGGGTCCGGGCACGCGCCGTGCCGGTCGCGTCCTGTTCCACGGCGAAGAGCGCGGGGACCCCACCGCCGTCGCGGTAGACGGAGCGGACCAGGTGGCCCGGGCCCTTCGGGGCGACCATCCCGACGTCGATCCCCTGCGGCGGGCTGATCCGCCCGAACCGGATGTTGAAGCCGTGGGCGAACATGAGGAGCGCGCCCGGCTTCAGGTTCGCCGCGATCTCCCCCTCGAAGACCGCCTTCTGGGCCGTGTCGGGGACCAGGATCATCACGACGTCGGCGCCGCGGACCGCGTCGGCCACGTCCGCGACTCGGAGCCCGGCATCCTGGGCGATGCGCCGGCTCTTCGAGGTCGGCGGGAGGCCCACGACGACGTCCACGCCGGATTCCTGGAGGTTGAGCGCGTGAGCGTGGCCCTGGCTCCCGAACCCGATGATCGCGACCACCTGGCCCGCGAGCGCCGAGGGATCCGCGTCCGCGTCGTAGTACATCCGCGCCGTCATCGTTTCGTCGCCTCCTCGATGGACTGCGAACCGCGCGACATCACGACGGTCCCGGTCCGCACAAGCTCCTTGATCCCGTAGCCGCGGAGGAGCGCGATGAGCGCGTCCACCTCCGTCTCCGTGCCGGTCGTCTCCACGATCACCGACTCCGGTGCCATGTCCACGATCCGGGCCTTGTACATCTCGACGATCGAGATCAGCTCGCCGCGGTTGCGATCCGTGGCGCGGACCTTCACGAGCACCAGCTCATGCTGGACCGTGGGGTCGTCGGTGACGTCCTGGACCTTCAGCACGTCGATCAGCTTGTAGAGCTGCTTGGCGGCCTGCTCCACGTTCACGTCGTCGCCGAGCAGCGTGATGGTCATGCGCGAGATCTCGGGGTCGTCGAGGTGGCTGACCGCGAGCGATTCGATGTTGAAGTTGCGGGCCCGCATCAGGCTCGCCACGCGGTTCAGGACGCCCGGGCGGTTGTTCACGATCGCGACGAGGACGTGGCGGCGCTGCGCGCCGGTGCCGGGGATCGTGCGCGGGGGCGGCGCGGCGTGTGCCGCGGGCTGCTGCGTGTCGCTCATTCGTCGGCCCCTCCCCACTTCTCGATCAGGTCGGAGAGGCCCTTGCCGGCCGGCATGATCGGGAAGACGTTCTGCTCCTCCGCGATCTCGA
>JADGQG010000153.1 GCA_017882025.1 Chloroflexota bacterium | reverse complement strand
ATCCGGGCGGAGCGCTCGATGAGCCCGTCCTCCTCGTAGACGCCGATCGTGGCGAGCGCCGCCGCAAGGCTGACCGGGTGGCTGCTGTAGGTCAGGCCGCCGTGGAACATCTTCGACTCGAAGGCCTCGGCGACGTGATGGCGCATCGCCACCGCGCCAAGCGGCAGGTAGCTGGAAGTGAGGCCCTTGGCCATCGTCATCAGGTCCGGGACCACGTTCCAGTGATCCACCGCGAACCAGCGCCCGGTGCGGCCGAAGCCCGCCATCACCTCGTCGGCGACCATCAGGATCCCGTACCGGTCGCACAGCTCGCGGACGCCCTGGAGGTAGCCGTCGGGCGGGATGAGGATCCCGTTCGTGCCCACGATCGTCTCGAGGAAGACCGCCGCGATGGTGTGCGCGCCCTCGTACTGGATCACGTCCTCCAGTCCCTGGAGGCTCTCGGCAACCGGCCGCGGCTCCTTCTCGCCCCAGCGGTGCGTGTCCGGGTAGCGAACGACTCCCACGATTCCGGGCTCGTTCGCCCACCGCCGCGGATCGCCCGTCAGCGTCATGGACCCGAGCGTGGCGCCGTGGTAGCTGCGGTAGCGGGCCAGGATCTTGTGGCGGCCCGAGTAGTGGCGGGAAAGCCGGATCGCGTTCTCCACAGCCTCCGAGCCGCCGAGCGTGAAGAAGACCTTGTCCATGTCGCCCGGCAGGATCTCGGCGAGCTTCGCGCCCAGGCGCGCCCGGACCTCCGTCACGAACGCCGGCTGGACGAACTGCAGCCGGGTCGCCTGGGCCGTGATCGCATCGATCACGCGCCGGTCGCCGTGGCCGATGTTCACGGACATCAGCTGGCTGTTGAAGTCGAGAATCCGCTGGCCCTCGGGCGTGTACAGGTAGACGCCCTCCGCTCGGTCGATCGCGATGGGATCCAGGGCACCCTGGACCGACCACGAGAAGAACGTGTGGGCACGCGAGAGCCGGACGATCTCCTGGCTCGACATCGGATCGGCTGCGGTTCGGACGGTCATCGGTCACCTCGAGGCGGGGCCCGTGTGATCCGGGGAAACTCCGCGCGCCATTACACCACGCCGAACCGCGGATGTGTCCGCACCTGCGAGCGTCGCATCGGCGGCGCTCCGCTCCCTCGTGGGCGGTGTAGCATTCCGCCCCATTCCGGCCCTCCGCGACGTGCAGGCCGCGAGAGCCTGAGGAGGGTTCGATGCGCACGTTGATCACGAACGGCCTCGTCGTCACGGCCGACGGCTCATACCCGGCCGACGTGCTCGTCGACGGCGAGACGATCGCGCTCGTGGGGGCCGACCTGGCCGCGGCGGGCGTGACCGCCGACGCGACGCTCGATGCGACCGGGAAGTACGTCGTCCCGGGCGGCATCGACGTCCACACGCACATGGAGCTTCCCGTCGGCGGCATCTTCGCCAAGGACACCTTCGAGAGTGGCTCGAAGGCGGCGGCCCACGGCGGCACGACGACGATCATCGACTTCGCGGCCCAGACGAAGGGGCGGCCACTCCGCGACGGGCTCGACACGTGGCACGCGAAGGCCGCCGGGAATTCGGTCCTCGACTACGGCTTTCACATGATGATGGCGGACGTGAACGACGCGACGCTGGCCGAGATGGACCAGCTGATCGCCGAGGGCGTCCCCGACTTCAAGCTCTTCACGGCCTACCCGGGCGTCCAATACAGCCCGGACGACCACATCTTCCGGGCCATGCAGCGTACCCGGAGGAACGGCGGGCTGATCATGATGCACGCCGAGAATGGCCCGGTGATCGACGTCATCGCCGCGGACCTGGTCGCGGCCGGCATGACCGACCCGATCGGCCACGGCATGGCTCGCTCCCCGATCCTCGAGGGCGAGGCCACGAACCGCGTGATCCGGCTGGCCGAGACGGCCGGCGTCCCCGTCTACATCGTCCACCTCTCGTCCCGCGACGCGCTGGAGGCGGTGACGGCCGCCCGCAATCGCGGGGCGATGGCCTTCGCCGAGACGTGCCCGCAGTACCTCTTCCTTTCGGTCGACGACCTGGGGAACGGATTCGAGGGCGCCAAGTATGTCTGCAGCCCGCCGCTGCGCCCGAAGGACCACCAGGCGGATCTCTGGCGCGGGCTCCGCACGGACGACCTGCAGCTCGTCGCCACCGACCACTGTCCGTTCGACTTCCACGGCCAGAAGGAGCTGGGGCGGGGCGACTTCCGCAAGATCCCGAACGGCCTGCCGTCCGTGGAGGACCGCGTGGACCTCCTCCACGACGGGGGCGTCGTCGGCGGGCGGATCTCGCGCGAACGCTGGGTGGAGATCATGGCCACGGCCCCCGCGAAGATGTTCGGGATGTACCCGAAGAAGGGCGCGATCGCCGTCGGCTCAGACGCCGACATCCTGGTCTACGACCCGAACCGGCGCCGGACGATCAGCGCCGCGACCCACCACATGAACGTCGACTACTCGATCTTCGAGGGGTTCGAGATCCAGGGTGGGTCCGACGTGGTCATGAGCCGGGGTACGGTCCTGGTCCGCGACGGCGCATGGGTCGGGCCGGCCGGCCACGGGCGGTTCCTGCGCCGCGACGTCACGGACCACGCCCGGATCAGCTGAGCCGGGCGAACCGCGTGGACGGTTGGGCCGACGGAGCGGGCCGACTGGGCAGGCCGACGCACCGCGCGACCGTCCTCATCCGGTGGTCACCGTCGCCGTGGCCGACTCGACCGATCCGGCCGGCCGGACCAGGAGTGCCACGCCCGCGAGCGTGAGCGCGAAGCCCGCGAGATCCAGCGCGCTCACGGGCTCGCCGAGGAGGAGCGCGCCAGATGCGAGGCCGACGACCGGCACGGCGAGGAGCGCAGTGCTGGCGACGAGCGGCCCCAGCGCCAGCGTGAGCACCTGGTTGGCCCAGACGGCGAAGCCGGTCGCCAGCGGCCCGCTGAACAGGAGCACGGCGACCGTCATCGGTTCCCAGGTGATCGACCGTCCGCTCTCGACGAGCAGCGCCAGGACGACCAACGGCGCCATGGCCACGAGGAGCTGCCACGGCAGGAGCGTCAGGGGCGTGCCGGCCCACCGATGGTGCTTCACATGGATCGTCGTCAGCGCCCAGAAGACGGCGCTCACGAGGAGCGCGGCGCTTCCGGCCAGCTGGCCGCCGGAGCCCCAGTCGATTGCCGCCGGATTCAGCAGCAGGGCGATGCCGACGATGCCGACCGCGAGGGCGAATACCTCGCGGCGCGCGGGACGGACGCGCAGGAAGACCGCCATGATCACCGCGACCCACAGCGGCATCGTGTAGACGAGGACGGACGAGCGACCGGCCGGCACGACCTGGAGGGCGAGGTTCATGAGCGCGACGCTGGTTGCGACCTGGCCCAGGCCCACGGACGCCACGACGGGCAGGTCGGAACGCGCCGGCAGCCGCAGCTGGCCGCGGACCGCCAGCAGCACGACGAGCGTGGCCAGGCCGCCGGCGACGCGCAGCGTGGCATAGGTGAATGGCGGCATGTCGCGCAAGCCGACCTTGGTCACGACCCAGTGGAGGCCCCAGACAAACGCCAGCAGGACCAGGAGGACGGCCGCGCCCCGACGATCGGGCTCTCGGCGTACCCGGCTCACGTCGCCGCGAGCGCGCCCACGCGAGCACGTCGCCGGACGAGCCACGCTGCGGCGGTCAGGCTGAAGGCGAGGGCCGCGACCGCCAGGCAGATCAGCTGCTCCGCGCCGAGTGGGCCCCAGACCGGGGCATCCCGCCACGTCGTGGCCACGAACCCGCGCCCGAACGCCCAGGCGGCAAGGCCCACGCCGAACAGCCGTCCGTCCGCGCGGCGGAGGCTGGACCGCCAGCCGAGCAAGCCGACCAGGACGAGCACGCCGGTTGCCATCGCGGCCTCCAGCAGCTGGGCGGGAATCGCGGGAAGCTCGGCCCCCGGGCTCCCCCACGGGCCGCGTCCGGCATACGCGGTCGCGAACCCGCCGCCATCGAGCACGAGCGCGCCCTGTCCGCCGCCGCCCAGGACCTCCGCCGCCTTGCCGAGGGCGAGCACCAGCAGCAGCGGCCGGATCGCGACGTGGAGCCACCGCCCAACCGGCGCGTCGAGCAGCGCCCCGACGTAGATCCCGGTGAGTGTTCCCCCGACCACCGCACCGGTCAGCTCCAGGCTGCCTCCCGCAGGATCAAGCAGCAGCCGCCAGTCGCGCGCGTACCAGTCGGCGTGCAGGAGGCCGTAGCCCAGCCGGCCGAAGATCACCGCGCCGGGGAGCACCCCGAGGACGATGAACAGGAGATCGTCCCGGCGCAGATGCCAGGCGCCGTCGGAGCCGTCGCCGTCGTCCGGGCGCTCCCCGATCCAGGTCGCGACGGCCGGCGTCCGCCCAGCGATCAGCGCGCACCACGCAAGGCCGGCGAGCACGGCCACGGCGATCCCCAGCGTCTGCCAGCGAACAGCAAGATCTCCGACCTGGAGGGAGGCATCGAAGCCGAAGACGAGGACGGCCGAGGCCGCGCCCGTCATGTCAGCCCCTCCAGCTGGCCGGCGACGAGACGGCCGCCCACGATGGTCGCCACCACCGCGACGCCGTCGTCGCCGCGTGCCCAGGCGGCCGTTGGAACCGCCGTGGGATCCCGGGACAGGATCACGAGGTCGCTGCGACGTCCCACCTCCAGGCGCCCGGCTTCGTCGTCGCCGAGTGTCGCGGCGCCCGCGGCGGTCCAGGCATGGAATGCCTCCGCAGCCGAGAGCGCGGGATCGTGGCGCAGCGCCGCGCGGACTCCGTCGAGCGGCGCCCCGGGGACCACCGGCCGGTCGCTCGAGAAGGGCATCGGGATCCCGGCCGCCAGGAGGGCCGCGAACGGCAGGAGGC
>JADGQG010000152.1 GCA_017882025.1 Chloroflexota bacterium | reverse complement strand
CTGTGCATCGCGGCGATCCCTCCGTTGCCACCTGGACCAGAAGAGGCCGCCGCCCGGTCGAATCGTCCGGTCGACCGGCGGGCGGTCGTTTCGGGAACTCTACAACCCCACGCCAAGAAGCACGCGGACCGAGCATCCCGGCGGAGCGCCACCGGCTCGGCCACCTTCGGCCACCCCAGGCCTCCGGGCGCAAACGCGCGCCGCCGCGTCAGCCCCGGACCAGCGCCTCGCCGGCTGCGACGCATGCGTCGGCGACCGGCTGCGAGGTCGCCTCCGTGTAGACACGGACCAGCGGCTCCGTCCCACTGAAGCGAACCATCAGCCACGACCCGTCGGCGATGAAGAACTTGAAGCCATCCCCGGTGGTCAGCTCCACCGTGTTCGTGACCGGCTGGCCGGCCAGCTCGGTGGGGGCCTTGTCGACCAGCTCGACGAGGAGGCGCTCCTTGACCGACGGGTAGATGGCTCGTTCCACGTGGATGTCCACGCGCTGGTAGAACGAGGGCCCGGCGATCTCGTGGAGGTGCTCGATAGCTCGCGAGACCGGCCACCGGCCAGCCGCTCGCTCGCGCCGGAAGAGGTCCAGCAGGAGCAGATCGGCGTAGATGCCATCGCGCTCGGGCAGGTGCATGCCGAACCCGTAGCCGCCGGACTCTTCGCCGCCGTACATCGCGCCGGTCTCGATCATCCTGGGTCCAACGTACTTGAAGCCGACCGGCGTCTCGTGGACCGCGATCCCGTAGCGCTGGCCGAGGCGATCGGCCATCGACGTGGTGTTGACGCTCTTGACCACCGGCGCGTGCATTCCTCGATGCTCGACCAGGTAGTACATGAGCAGCCCGTAGACCTGGAGCTGGTGGATGAAGACACCCCGTTCATCCACTGCGCCCGCCCGATCGGCGTCACCATCGAGCAGCAGCCCCAGGTCGAATCCGCCGGCCGCAACGATCCCAAGCGCCTCGTCGATGTTCGGCCGGATCGGCTCCGGGTTGACGCCGCCGAAGTACGGGTTGCGCTCCGTGTGCAACTCTGTGACCCGGATCCTGCCACCCGCGAGCAGGCGGCTGAGCCAGCCCGCCCCGGCGCCCCACATTGGGTCGACGAGGACGGCCACATCCGCCGCCTTGAGCGCATCCATGTCGACGGTGCGCCGGATGAATTGCTCGTAGCCGGGATACGGGTCGTAGCGCTCGACCAGGCCGGCCGCCTCGGCGTCCGCGAACGGACGCCGGGGGATCGCCGCGCCGCCGTTGCCGGCGATGGTCCTCTCGAGAACGGCAAGGAGCTCCGGCCCGGCCGCGGCGCCGGTCGGGGACTTCACCTTGAAGCCGTTGTCGGTCCAGGGATTGTGGCTGGCGGTGATCACGATGCCGGCGGCCGCACCGCGCTGGACCACCTCGTAGCTCGACATCTGGGTCGGGACCGCGGACGTCGCGTACGCGACCGGGATCTCGTAGGCGAGGAGGACCTCCGCGGCGGCGGCCGCGAAGTGCTCGGACGCGAAACGCCGGTCGTAGGCAAGGACGACTCCCTTTGCCTGCTCCCCGCGATCCACGACGTAGCGCGCGACGCCCTCGGCGCAGCGGCGGACGCTCTCGAACGTGAAGTCGTCCGCTACCTTCGCCCGCCAGCCGTCCGTGCCGAAGACGATGTTCGTGGGCTGCGGCCGCTCCGCGATCGTCACCTGTCCTCCTCCTGGGCCCGTGCCAGCTCCTCCGCGATCGCCCGGACCTCCTGCGAGCGGTCCGCGGCGCAGACGAGGAGCGCGTCGGGCGTATCGACCACGATGGTATCGCGCAGGCCGATCGTGACCACGAGCCGGCCGCCACCCATCACGAGCGTCGATTCCGACCCACGGTCGCGGCGCGCCCCGTAGCCGACCACGCCGGCCGGCTCACCGGCGGCGAGGGCGTCCGCCACGAGCACGTCGCGGAGGGCAGCCCAGCTGCCGACGTCGCTCCAGCCCACGTCGGCGCGCAGCATCGCGACATCGCCGGCGCGCGAGGCCGGCTCCATCACCGCGTAGTCGATCGAGGTGGCCCGCAGGGTTGCATAGGCCGCATCCAGCGACGTCGGATCCCCGGCGGCGGCACGGACGCCCGCCTCGACGGCCCCGACGATGTCCGGCGCGTGGGTCGCGAGAGCCGACCGGATGGCATCGCGGCGCCAGGCGAAGATCCCGGCGTTCCAGGCGACCGAGGCGGTCCCCGCCAGGAGGGCCGCCGCCGCATCGACAGACGGCTTCTCCACGAACCGCACGACGTCCAGGGCGCCCGACCCTCCGGGCCGCGGCCCCGCCGCCACGATGTAGCCGTACCCAGCTTCCGGGCCTGTTGGGGCGATCCCCAGGGTGACGAGCGGAGGGGCGCCGGTCCCGGGCTGGCCGCCCTCGGCGAGGGCAGCGGCGCCCCGCAGCAGCGCCCGGAAGGCATCCTCATCCCGGACGAGATGGTCCGCCGGGAGGACCACCATCACGTCATCGGGCGGCCGCTCGATCGCCGCGGTCGCGTATGCGATGGCAGCCGCGGTG
This sequence comes from Chloroflexota bacterium, assembly GCA_017882025.1. Taxonomy (GTDB): domain Bacteria; phylum Chloroflexota; class Limnocylindria; order Limnocylindrales; family CSP1-4; genus CTSoil-043. The sequence continues at coordinate 2,373 of JADGQG010000152.1, read as the reverse complement.
TTCCGACCGACGGGCTCGCCGAGCACCTGCGAGTGATCCAGCTCCGGTAGCTCCTCAAGCACGAGCGCGGCGTACCGGCGATCGGTGACCACGACGACATCGCCGGGTCCGAGGAGGCCAGGGACCAGGCGGTCAAAGGTCGCGCGGAGGAGCGTCCGTTTGCCGAGCAGCGGCAGGAACGGCTTGGGTCGATCGGGCCGGGACAGCGGCCAGAGGCGCGTGCCGCTACCCCCGGCAAGGATCACCGCGTACATCGGGTGATTGTAGGAGCGCGCGCCAACCCCAGGCGGACGCAAGCCGGGGTGCTCGGCGGTCAGGCCGGCCCGGACGTGATGCCGACCGGCTCGGGGCGGCCGCAATCGGCAGCGAGGAGGGCCGCCTTGTCCGTTCGCTCCCAGGAGAGGTCCAGGTCAGGCCGGCCGAAATGGCCGTAGGCCGCAGTCTGCCGGTAGATCGGCCGGCGGAGGTCCAGCGCCTCGATGATCGAGGCGGGGCGAAGGTCGAAATGCCGGTCGATTGCCGCGCGGATCTCGGCGTCGGGGACCCGCCCCGTCCCGAACGTCTCGATGGAGACGGAGAGCGGGTGGGCGATGCCGATCCCGTAGGCGAGCTCGATCTCGAAGCGATCGGCGAGGCCGGCGGCCACGACGTTCTTGGCGACCCAGCGGGCAGCGTAGGCCGCCGAGCGGTCCACCTTCGTGGGGTCCTTGCCGGAGAACGCGCCGCCGCCGTGGCGCGCCATCCCGCCGTAGGTGTCAACGATGATCTTCCGGCCGGTGAGGCCCGCATCGCCCATCGGGCCGCCCGTCACGAAGCGCCCGGTCGGGTTGACGTGCATGACCGGGTCGGCCGAGCGCAGCTCGACGGGGATCGTCGGCAGGATCACCGACTCCACGATGTCGCGCCGGATCCGCTCCGCACGGACATCCGGGTCGTGCTGCGCGGCGACGACCACGGTCCGTACGCGGACGGGCATGCCCCGATCGTACTCGACGGTGACCTGGGTCTTGCCATCGGGGCGCAGGTACGGCAGCTGGCCGGACTTGCGGGCCTCGGCCAGGCGCCGCGCCATCCGGTGGGCCAGCGCGATGGGAAGCGGCATCAGCTCCGGCGTCTCGCGGCACGCGTACCCGAACATCATCCCCTGGTCGCCGGCGCCCAGCTCGTGGAGCGCGGTGCCGTCCTCGCGGACCTCGAGCGCCGCGTCGACGCCCTGGGAGATGTCGGGCGACTGCTCTTTGATGCTGACGAGTGTCCCGCAGGTCAGGTAGTCGAAACCGTACTCGGCGCGGGTATACCCGATCTCCCTGACCGTGTCGCGGACGACGCTCTGGAAGTCGATGTAGGTCGAGGTGGAGATCTCCCCGAGCACGAGGACGAGGCCCGTCGTGGTGGCCGTCTCGCACGCGACGCGGGCGTCCGGATCGTCCCGGATGATGGCGTCGAGGATGGCGTCCGAGATCTGGTCGCACATCTTGTCCGGGTGACCCTCGGTCACGGATTCCGAGGTGAACAGGTATCCGGATGCGTCGACGATGGAGGTCATGGCGGCTTGGCTCTCCCGTGGGGTGGTCACGGGCAGCGTAGCACCCGGCGGCCGGGTCCCGGCGGGGTGGTCAGGCCGTCGGGCCGCCCCCACTCGTCAGCTCACGACCAGTGGCAGCGGCGGCAGCAGGTCGGCCGGGAGGAACCCGAATGCGGTGCCGTAGAACGCGAGCTCAGCCTGGATCGATCGGACCATGGAGGACGCCTTGCGGAACCCATGGTCTTCGCCCTCGAACGGGATGTAGGCGTGGGGGATGCCGTTCCCGCGCAGCGCCGCCACGATCCGCTCCGCTTCCGACGGGGGCACGACTCTGTCGTCGAGGCCCTGGAGGACCAGGACCGGGCAACGGATTCCACCCACGTGGAAGATCGGCGAGCGGGCTTCGTGAACGTCCCGGGCGGCCGGGTACGGCCCCACCAGGCGCTCGAGATAGCGCGACTCGAACTTGTGGGTCTCCGCCGCGAATGCCGCCAGGTTGCCGATCCCGAAGTAGCTGACTCCGGCCCGGAAGATGTCCCGGAATGCGAGCGCGGCGAGCATCGTGAACCCGGACGCAGAGCCGCCCTCGATCGCGAGCCGCGCTGGATCCACGATCCCGCGGGCGGCCAGCTCGTGGGCCCCCGCCACGCAGTCGTCGACGTCGACGATTCCCCAGCTCCCCTCGAGCCGCTTGCGATACTCGCGGCCGTAGCCGGTGCTCCCGCCGTAGTCGACGTCAAGCACGGCGATTCCGCGGGTGGCAAGGATCTGGGTCGTGAGCGCGAGGCCCGTGTAGGCCCCGGAGGTCGGGCCGCCGTGGCTGGTCACGACGAGGGGCGGCAGCTCGC
>JADGQG010000151.1 GCA_017882025.1 Chloroflexota bacterium | reverse complement strand
GATCACCACCTCACCGTCGACCACGGCCCGCGGTGGAAGTGCCGTCAGCAGGGGCGCGAGCAGCTCGGGGAAGTAGCGCTCGAGCGGCCGCAGCTCGCGGCTCTGCAGGATCAGCTCGTCGCCGTCCCGGAAGACGATGCAGCGGAAGCCATCCCATTTCGGCTCGTACGCCCAGCCGTCGCCCTCCGGCAGCCCCGCGAGCGGGGCGGCGAGCATCGGCTCCAGCGGCGGGTCGAACGGCAGGCGCATCGCCGGATTATGCGGCGGGCAGGCCGGGATGGCTGCGATGGCCGAACCAGGCCCGGCGGCCGCCGTGGGCGGGGACGCTCAGGCTGGCTCGTAGGCCGGGTACTCCGGCCACCAGATCGACTCGTCCACCGACGCCTCGGCATCCTCGCGTCCCTGGTCCCCTCCGGGCAGCGGCAGCCCATCGACCGTACCGAACGAGCGCACCACCGCCACGGCGATCTCCCGCGAGACCGCCCGCAGCTCGCCGATCGGTGGGTACAGGGCACCCTCCGCCAGGCGTCGATCCGAGACGAGACCGGCGAGCGTGTGCGCGGCCACCAGGAACTGCGTGTCACCGACCTGGCGCGCGCCGGCAACGATCGCGGCCAGCCCCACGCCCGGGAAGATGAACGCGTTGTTCGCCTGCCCGATCCGGCGTGCTCGTCCGTCCACGACCACCGGATCGAACGGGCCGCCGGTCGCGACGAGCGCACGGCCGTCGGTCCATTCCAGGACCTGGGCCGGGGTCGCCTCGGTGCGCGAGGTCGGGTTCGAGAGTGGGAAGACGATCGGGCGCGAGCATCCCTCGCCCATCGCCCGGAGGATCGGCTCGGTGAAGGTGTTCGGGGTCGCTGTCGTGCCGATCAGGATCGTGGGTCGCACGGCGCGCACCACGGACAGCAGGTCGGCGCCTGCCTCGAGGCCCAGCGCGGCGAGCTCCCCGGAGCTGAGCGCGAATTGGTGCTTGTCGGCCTCCAGACCCGGGCGCTCCAGGCCCAGGAGGCCTTTCGAGTCGAGAAGAATCAGCGAGCGCCGGATCTCGGCTTCCTCCACCCCGACTTCGAGCAGGGCTGCACGGACGAGTCGCGCGATCCCGGTGGCGGCAGCGCCGGCCCCAAAGAACACGAAGCGCTGGCCGCGGAGCTCCTCCCCGAGGTACCGCAGGCCGGCCAGGATCCCGGCGACGATCACGGCCGCCGTGCCCTGGATGTCGTCGTTGAAGGACGGCAGCACGTCCCGGTAGCGGTCCAGGATCCTGATCGCGGTGTGCTGCTTGAAGTCCTCCCACTGGAGGATGGCCCGCGGGAAGACGGACTTGACCCCGGCGACGAACGAATCGATGAATGCGTCGTAGGCCGGCCCCCGGAGACGCGGGTGGCGCCAGCCCGCGTAGATCGGGTCGGCCAGGAGTGCCTCGTTGTCGGTCCCCACGTCGAGCGAGATGGGCAGCGTGAGGGCCGGGTAGATCCCGGCGCCGGCGGTGTAGATGGCGAGCTTGCCCACCGGGATTCCCATCCCGCCCGCACCCTGGTCGCCGAGCCCGAGGATCCGCTCGTTGTCGGTCACGACGACGAGCCGCACCTCCTGCTGGGCAGCGTTACGAAGGAGCTCCGGGACGCGTCCCGTGTCGCCCGGCGTGATCCACACGCCGCGGGGGCGCCGGAGGATGTGGCTGTATTCCTGGCAGGCGCGCCCGACGGTGGGCGTGTAGACGATCGGCAGGAACTCCTCGAGATTCTCGGCGAGGAGCCGGTAGAAGAGCGTCTCGTTGCGATCCTGGAGGGCCGCGAGCCCGATGTAGCGCTCCAGGCCGTCCTCTTTGCGCCGGACGTGCTCCAGCTCCAGGCTCAGCTGCTCTTCCAGGGTCAGGACATGCGAGGGAAGCAGGCCATGCAACCCGAACCAGTCGCGCTCCTCGTGCGTGAATGCCGCGTCCTTGTTGTAGAGCGCGCGGCCCAGGAGAGAGCGACCCCGGAACGTGATACGGAGCGGGCGGCGCGGGTCCGGCGCGCCCGGGAGCGATGCGTGCGGGGCAGTCATTGCCCGAGCGTAGGCGACCCTTCGTCTCGCGGAGAGTGCCGTCTGCACTGAAGCCGCGCGGCGGGTGGCAGGATCCGGGATCTCAGCGGGCCACGACCACTGTCGCGATCGCGTGGTCGACGAGATGCCGCGAGACACGGCCGCGCGGCGCTCCGCCAATCGGGACGCGGCCGCCTGACCCCAGCACGATCGTGTCGAATCCGCCCTCCTCGGCGATCTGCGCGATCCTTCGGGCAGGATCGCCCGACGGCTCCAGGAGCTCCACCTCGAGCCCCATCTCCGCGAGCAGCCGCTTCGCTTCCTGCAGCTCCCGGGCGTGCGCGCTCGCGTCCTCGCGCGGATCGCCGACCGGGCGGCCCGCCCCCTCCGGCACCACGCTGACGACGCTCAACGGAGCATGGAACGCGCGGGCGAGCTCACCCGCAGTCTCGAGGGCGCGCCGGGCAGGCTCTCCGCCGTCATAGGCAAGGAGAATCTTCTTCATCGGCTCACTCCCATGGCGAGTCGGCCTGGGGGCCGGTCGGCTCGGTGTGCCGGCAATCGTCCCCCGAAGCCCCCGGGGCAGGTAGGCCGATTCGGCGCGATCCCGGGGGCCGCTCGGATCGGGCCGAGGGCCAAGGGGCAGGGTGATCAGGGGAGCGCGGCGCCGGCCTCGGTCAAGTCAGCGGGGCGCTCAGCGCCCGCCAGATCGCCAGTCAGGTAGCGCTGGACCGTTGGGGCGAGAGCGCGCACGAGGATCTCGGGCAACGCGGGGGCCAGCGGCTCGACCGCCACCACGTACCGAGCCAGCGCGAGGCCGATGAGCTGCGAGCCGGCGAGCGTCGCCCGCAGGGTAGCGTCGGGCTGGTCGATGGCACGGGCAAGGGCAAGGAACGGGCCTCGGCCAGGAGTTGACGGAGCATTGCCGCTGCGACCGGATCCGTGGTTGCCGAGCGCATGACGCCGAGCAGCAGCGGCCGGAATGCAGGTGTCTCCCAGAGCTCGAGCGACTGCGCGCCGCGCCGCTCATACGACGTCGCGGCGAATCGTGAGCGCCGCGATCATCGCGAAGAAGGCGGCCACGATCGCGAGGACGGCGAGATCGAGCTGGAGGGCCGGGACGCCCAGGTCCGCACCGCGGATGAACACCTGGCGCAGTCCGTCCACCGCGTAGTTGAGGGGCATGATCGCGACGATGGGCCGGAGGATCGACGGCAGGGCGCTGACCGGGAACAGGACGCCCGACAGGAGGAACTGCGGGGCCAGCACGATCGGGATGAACTGGATGATCTGCAGCTCCGTCCGGGCGAACGTCGAGAGGAAGATCCCGAGGCTCACGGCCCCCACCGCAAGGAGCAAGACGACAAGGAACGCCAGCAGCGGGCTGCCGTTCACCGCCACGCCGAGGCCGATGGAGAAGGACGGCAGCGGGCCGAAGGCGGGAACGTTGAGCGAGCCCAGGGCCCACAGCATGAGCACCGCCACCTGGATCGTGGCGAACAGGCCGAACCCGAGCGTGTAGCCGATAACGACCTCCCCACGGGTCACCGGCGTCGCCAGGAGTCGTTCCAGGGTGCCGCCGGTACGCTCGCGGAGGAAGCTCACGCCCGTGAGGATGTAGACGAAGAAGTAGGCGAAGAAGCCGACGATCGCCGGTGCGAAGGTCGTGATCGGGTCGTTGGTCGGCGTGCCGTACACGGTGGTGTGCCGGACGACCGGGACGGCTGCGCCCGACGCGATGCTGGCCGCCGCCACCATGGCTCGCCCGACCGCCGAGACCTGGCTCGCCTCACCCGACGGGTCAAGGCCGTTCGTGATCGCGGTAATGGTCAATGAGCTCCCCGTCGCGGCGTCGGTCCCGATCACGATGCCGACGGACGCGGCCGTGTCCCCGATCGCCACGCGGGCGGCAGCCTCGTCGGCGATGTCGCTGACGGTGGCGCCGCCTTCGCGGAGCGCGGCACCCAGGGCGCTCCCGACCAGCTGGCCGCGCGTACCGGCCAGGTTGACCACAACCGCCGTGACCTGGGGCGCCTGGCTCTCGCGCAGGATGAAGGTCACCAGCCCGGTGATCACGATCGGCGCGATGAACAGCAGGGCGAGCGACGGGCGGTCACGGCGGATCTCCGAGACGACCCGGCGGAACAGGGCGACGACCCGGCGGCGGCTCATCGGGTCGCCTCCACGTCCCCGCCGAGGCGAAGGAACGCCTGCTCGAGGTCGGCCGTGCCTGCTTGAGCGCGGATCTCCCGGCCGGTTCCTCGGGCGGTGATCTTGCCGGAGCGCACGAACAGGAGCTCGTCGCAGCGGTCCGCCTCGTCCATGACGTGGCTTGAGACGACGATTGTCGTCCCGGCGTCGGCGAGGGCCCGGAAGTGGGACCAGAACTGGACCCGCAGGAGCGGATCGACCCCAACGGTCGGTTCGTCGAGGAACAGGACGGGCGGCCGGTGGATGAGGGCGCAGGCAAGCGACAGACGTCGCCGCTGGCCGCCGGACAACGTCCCGACGATCGACGCCCGCCGGTCCGCGAGGTCCACGAGGCCGAGCGCGGCGGCCGCGGGCTCGTCCCCGACCACGCCGTACATCGCGCCGAAGAATCGGGCGTTCTCGGCGACGGTGAGGGCCGAGTACACCCCGTCAGCCTGGGTCATGTACCCGATCCGGCTGAGGTTCGGACGGGACGGCATCCTGGTGCCCAGCACCTCCGCCCATCCGGCCGTGGGGGGGGTCAGCCCCGTCAGGAGCCGGATGAGGGTGGTCTTTCCCGAGCCATTCGGCCCGAGGAGGCCGTAGATCCGGCCGGGCGCGAGGTCGAAGGTGATGTCGTCCACGGCCCGCAGCGCCCCGAACGACTTGACGAGCCCGAGGGCGCGGATCGC
>JADGQG010000150.1 GCA_017882025.1 Chloroflexota bacterium | reverse complement strand
GACGCGCTCGCCGATCGTCGGTGGGCGCGACGGGCCCCCACGACGCACGTTCCGGTTCGCCGACATCAAGCGAGGCTGGCTCGTCGAGGACAGCGACGAAACGTCGCTCGGAACGGTTGTGAGCTCGAGCGAGATCCTGCTGACTGTGTCCCGCGGTTTCCTGTCATCCAAGCTGTACCTGCCACCGTCGGCGGTCGCCGAGGTCCACGAAGGCATCGTCAGGTTGAACGTGACGTCTCAATGGGTCGAGGCCCAGGGGTGGGATCGGGCCGGTAGCCGCAAACAGCGCTAACCCGCCGATTCCTCACGGCTCTCAGATGTGAAGCTGCCGGCAGGGCGAACCGCACGCCGACCGGCGGCATCGTGGTGCTGCCAGTTCGCGCTCGAGCGCGTATCGAAAGCCCGGCGCAGATGCGCCGCAGGTACGTCTGGGTCATTGCTCCAGCCGCTCTTCCGAGCCGAAGATGGGCGCGTCGTCGCCGTTCGAAGGAGCGCGCACAGGGTGCACCGCCGCGTGAGTCACTTGGCCGAACTGTCGGCCCGGACCATCGTGCTCGGGTATGTCATGACGGCGGTCCTCTGGATCGCCCTGAGTGACCGCGTGCTCGGCGCACTCGTCAGCGATCCCGGGGCGCTCGTCACGGTCTCCACGCTCAAGGGCTGGGCCTTTGTGGCTGCGACCGGCACGATGTTGGCCATCATGCTCCGCCGCTACGACGCCCAGCGCGCCCGACAGGCAAGCCAGCTCCAGGCGTGCGAGAGGCCCTTCAGCCTCCTCGCCGAGCACGCCCAGGATGTGATCTCACGCTATCGAGTCCTCCCAACCCCGGCCTTCGAGTATGTGAGTCCTTCGGTCGAGGCCGTGCTCGGATACCCGCCGGGCGCGTTCTACGCGGATCCCGGCCTCATGGCGCGGCTGGTCCACCCGGACGACCGCCACCTTCTCCAGCCCGATCCGGGCGCGTCGCAGGTCGCGGAAGCGGTTGTCATGCGGCTGTGCCACGCGGACGGTCATTGGGTGTGGCTCGAGCAGCGGAGCACCCCGGTCCTCGATACGGAGGGCAAGCTCGTCGCCGTCGAGGGCGTGGCACGTGATGTCAGCGACTGGCGCGCCGCGCAGGCATCACTGGCGAGGCTCAACCGTGTGCTCCGCACCCTCACCGCGGCGAACGCCGCACTCGTGCGGGCAGGCACCGAGGCCGAGCTCGTCGAGGCGATCTGCCGCGTGGTCGTCGAGGAGGGGGCCTACCGCTACGCGTGGGTCGGTTACCGGGAAGACGACGAGGCTGGGACGGTTCGGCCGGTGGCCTCGGCCGGGTACGAGGCCGGGCAGCAGGTGGGACTGAACGTGACGTGGCACCCGACCGAGCGGGGGATGGGGCCCGTGGGGACGTCTGTGCGGGAAGGGCGCACGGTGATCTCGCGGGACATCGCCACCGATCCCACCTTTGCGCCGTGGCGAGAGGCAGCGCTTGCCCGGGGCTATGTCTCGGGAGCCGCGATCTCACTGCGAGACGGGAGCGGGACCTTTGGCGCCCTCGTCATCTACTCGGACGAGCGCGACGCCTTCGGGGACGAGGAGATCGTGCTCCTCGAGGACCTCGCGGCGAACCTCGCTTACGGCGTCGGCACGCTCCGGGCGCGCGCCGTCCGTGAGGCTGGCGAGGCGGAGCGGACGCGCCTCGCCACCGCCATCGAGCAGACGGCCGAGTCGGTCGTGATCACGGATCCGGATGTGAACATCGTCTACGTCAACCCGGCATTCGAGCGGATCACCGGCTATACCGGCGCCGAGGTGATCGGTCGGAACCCCCGGATCCTCCAGGGCGGTCTTCAGACGCCCGCGTTCTACGCCGACATGTGGTCGACGCTCACAGCCGGCGCGACGTGGACGGGGGAGCTCGTCAATCGCCGCAAGGATGGGACCACGTTCACCGAGGAGGCCTCGATCACCCCGGTCGTCGATGCTCGGGGTGCCCTCGCGTCCTACGTGGCGGTGAAGCGCGATGTCACCTACCTGCGCGAGGTCGAGACGACCCTCGAGGGCACCTCCCGCGAGCACGCGCAGATCGCCGCGACGCTGCGCCGCCTCCAGGCGGGCGAGACACCCGAGGTGACCGGCCAGGCAATCGCCGACGCGCTGCTCGGCCTCGACGGGATGGACTCGCCGACGGTCCTCGCCTTCGACGAGACCGGCAGAGCCGTCGTCCTCGGCCGAGGCGGCGGGCGCATCGGCCCAGTCGAGGTCGGCGGGACGCTCCCCGCGAGCCGGTCGGCGTACCTGCTCGAGCGCGCGCGGGCAGGAGCCTGGACCGAACGGTGGGTGCCGCGTCCGGAGGACGGCGAGTACGGGATCCGGTTCGCCGCCACCGGATTGAAGGCGACCGTGTATGCGCCGATCGTGGGCGAGGACGGACCGATCGGGCTCCTGGCAGTCGGGACGAGCGACCCAGCGGCCGCCGACCACCTCGCCGACCACCTCGCCACACTCGTCGAGTTCGCGCCGACCGCACGCCTGCTCCTCGAGAAGCCACTCCAGGCGCGCCAGGAATTCGCCCGGTCTCGGACGCGGATCGAGACGATCGTCGCCACGGGAGCCTTCCATCCGGTCTTCCAGCCGATGGTCGATCTCCCGACGCGCGTGCCGATCGGGTACGAGGCCCTCACCCGGTTCGACGACGGTACCCCGCCGAACCTCGTCTTCGCCGAAGCTCGACGATGTGGACTCGAGCAGGAACTCGAGTCAGTCACTTTGCGCGCGGCCGTCGCCGCGTCCGAGGGATTGCCGGTGGAACGCTTCCTCAGCCTGAACGTTTCGCCTGCATTGATCCTGGCCGGGGACGAGCTGCGAACGATCCTGGCGACCCGAACAAGGCCGATCGTCCTCGAAGTCACCGAGCACGAAACGATCCGCGACTACGGGGCGCTCCGGTCGGCCTTCGTGGCGCTCGGCTCGGGTCTTCGCCTCGCGGTCGACGATGCCGGTGCTGGCGTCGCGAACTTCAATCACCTCGTCGAGCTCCGGCCACAGTTCGTGAAGGTCGACATCGGCCTGGTGCGCGGCGTGAATGCCGATCTCACCCGGCAGGCGCTCATCGTCGCCCTCCTCCACTTCGCGGGGGCGACCGATTGTCATGTCGTCGCCGAGGGGATCGAGACCGAGGCCGAGCGGGCGGTCCTCGAGAAGCTCGAGGTCGAGTTCGGCCAGGGGTACCTCTTCGGGCGGCCCGCCGAAGCCTCGATCTGGGCGGCGCCTGCGGCGGCGCCCCCGACGCCGCGCCGTGCACCGCTGCGCGCGATTTCGGGGGGACGTCAGCCCCGGGCGTGAGCGAACCCAATCCCTGTGCGATCACCGGCCCACGCGCTGGGTCGTGGCGGCGCCGGGACAGTCCAGGAAGACGTGGCCCGACGGGGATGAATCGGCCGCGGGCCGGGGTACACTCCGGTCGTGGAGGCACGCGAGCAAGGGGCGAGGGGCTGGTTCGTGACCCTTGAAGGCCCCGACGGCAGCGGCAAGTCCGCCCAGTCGGAGCGGCTCCGCGCCGCGGCCGCCGGGGCCGGCCAGGACGTGGTGCTGGTCCGGGAGCCCGGCGGGACGGCCGGCGGCGAACGCGTCCGCGCGATCCTCATGGACGCCGGACCGGTCGGGATCCGGCTGACCCAGCGCACGGACGCCCTGCTGTTCAACGCCGCCCGCGCGCAATTGGTCGACGAGGTGATCCGGCCGGCCCTTCGCCGGGGCGCCCTCGTGATCTCCGATCGATACGCGGACTCCACGCTCGCCTACCAGGGCTGCGGGGGCCAGCTGCCGCTGGACGAGCTCCGCTCCGTGGTCGGGTTCGCCACCGGCGGCCTGCGGCCCGACCGGACGATCCTCATCGATGTCCCGGTCGAGGTGGGGCTGGCCCGCAAGACGGCCGCTGAGACGACCCGGTTCGAGGTGCACTTCGATCGCGCGTTCCACGAGCGCGTGCGCGCTGGCTTCCTCTCGTTCGCGGCCGCCGAGCCGGAACGCTGGGTGGTTGTCGATGGCACCGCGTCCGCGGACGACGTGTTCGCCGCCGTCTGGGGCGTGCTCGCCGGGATCCCGGGCCTCGGGCCGCGGCTCGCGGGCCGCCTGGCTGCCGCGTCCCCACGCGATCCGGGACGTGGCGCCGGACGCACGCCCGGCTGACCCTGCCGCCAGGCCGCGGACGAACTGACCGGCGACCTCAGCTCGCGGCCGGAGCGCTCGCCACGGCGCCCCGCCCGCCGGAACGCGCCAGCTCCAGCGCGTCCAGGGCACGCGCGAAAAGCTCGTCGGCGCTGCCCCCGTCAAGCGGGAACCGCGCGACGCCCGCCGAGACGGAGACCGGCCGGCCGTCGACGGCCGGCAGCGCCTGGATCGCGCGGATCACCCGGTCAGCAACCGCCAGCCCGCCGCTCCCCGGCGCGATCACGACGAACTCGTCGCCGCCGATCCGTGCCACCGTGTCGACGAGCCGAACCTGCTCCGCGAGAACGGCAGCGACGGCCCGCAGGATGTCGTCACCGGCCGCGTGCCCGACCACCTGGTTCATCTCCCGGAATGCATCCACGTCGAAGATCGCGACGGCCACCTCGCTCTGCTGGCGGACTGCGCGGGCGACCTCCAGCCCGAGGACCCGGTCGAAGGTACGCCGGTTCGCGAGCCCCGTCAGCGGGTCGATGTGGGCGAGTCGCTCCATCCACTCCGCGCGCTCGGCCATGCCGGCGGCGAGGCGCGACCGATCGATCGCGAGCGCGGCAAGGTCGGCCAGCGCGTCGATGAGCCCGTGAGACCCGTGCGCCGCTGGCGCCTCCGCGGTCCAGCCCACCGCGAGCACGCCGACGACATGATCGATCCCGCCTCGCCCGACCACGAGCGGCAACGCGTGGAGTCGCGCCAGGCCCAG
>JADGQG010000032.1 GCA_017882025.1 Chloroflexota bacterium | reverse complement strand
CCGATCGCGTCCGTCGGCACCTCCGCGGCAACGGCAGCCTTGCCGGTGCCACTCGGCAGAGATCAGGCGATCGCGATTGCGCGACGGTTCGGGGTCGGCATGACCGGGATCGTCCAGGCAGAAGCGGGCCCGTTCCGGCAGTTCGAGCCCGATCCGAACCCCAAGATCGCTCCGCCTCCGCCCGATCAGTGGGTCTGGCGCGTCCGTCACTGATCGGTCCGATCTCGACCTCCTTCGTCATCCTCGACTGCCACACCGGCCAATACATCGAGACCGGGATCGCGACGCCGTAGCCGGTCGCGGCAGACATTGGATGCGGCGCCGGCTGAATTGCCCGGCCTGGCCAGGTCGCCGAGAATGATCGCGGTGACACAGGTGCGCGCCCACGTTGACGAAGGGGAGCAAGGATGAGACTCCGGACGCGTCGGGCCTGGCTCGCGGCGACCCTATCGCTCGCTGTCCTCGCGGTCGCGGGCTGTGCCTCCAGCGGCAGCGCCCCCAGCCGCAGCGTGATCACCGCCGCGCCCAACGGGCTTCGGACGTTCAGCGTCATCCACGAAATGAATGGCAATCCCGTGGTCTGCCCCGCGTTCGGCCTGGTGAATCCCGTCGTCGGGACACTCGAAGGGAACGCGACCGACAAGCGGGAGCCCGTCTGGCTGAAGAGCGCCGACGGCCGTCGGCTCTCGGTCGTGTGGCCGGAGGGCTTCACCGTCCGCTTCGAGCCGGACGTCGTGCTCTACAACGATCAGGGCAAGGTCGTGGCGCGGGCCGGACAGCGGACCGAACTCAGCCAGACTCGCCCGGAGGAGCATGCCGGCACGTTCGACGACCCGTACATCGCCTCGGGCCTGCTCCTCGGCGGGTGCTATCCGTTCCAGTGATCCAAACCTACGCTGTCAGGGGCCTTGCCTCCAGCTGTCCGGCAACGGCCCTGATGCCATGATCGCGGCCAGCGCGTCGAGCGGCACTTGGAGCGAGTCTGCCGGCAGCGTGACGTTGAGTGCGCCGTCGGTGATCGCTGCCTGGATCAGCGGCGCCGCGATGACGCGCCCGTCGAGCAGCAGCGCGCAGAACTCGCCGACGTGCGCGGCGGAGTATGCCGCCAACAGGCGCGCCCCCTCGCTCGCGAGCTGGATCGAGAGCGCCGGTCCGCCGCTCGCGTCGACGGTAGCCCGCGCGTCGGCGATCTGGTCGCTCCCGAAGAGAGGCGCTGCCTGGGACGGCAGCGGCTGGCCAGCGAGCGCCTCCAGGCGGCCGGGCCCTTCGACCGTGCCGTAGTCGGCCTTTGGCAGCGGGACGAACGCAACCTGGCCAGTCGTCGAGAGCACCGCGCGGACGCCCGCTCCGTTGGTGCTCGCGGGGACTGTGAACGTGATCGCCTCCCCGGCGGCCGCGGAGAACGTCCCCACATTGAGGGCGCGCAGCCGCGCCGACAGGATGTCGATGGCGCGACCGGTGTCGGTCTTGGAGGGGAGCGTCGACCCAGGGGAGCGCACCGCGTAATCGACCGGCGGCACCGGCGTGGGCGTGGGCGAGGCCGGAGCGGACGCCTGGCAGCCGGACAGCAGCAACAGCGCGGCGACAACCGCAAGCAGGCGAGGGCGGTACAGGAACGACGGCCCGGGCCCGGAGACGGTCACCACGACAGTATGCGTCGGGATCCGACCCGCCCGGCGGACAACCGGGACCCCGCATCCAGGCTGAGCTGGGCTACTGGATCGCGCCGCTGTCGCTCGTTCGGAGTCTTGGATCTCGAGCCACGCCAGGTACGCTTCTCCGAGCCAAATGGACCGTACCCAACGCTACGCCACGGGTACGTCCTCGTCGACAAAATCGACTGCACCTCTCAGCAGGCACCGGGGAACTCGGCCACGCTCAGCCGCTCGCGCCTCGGTCCCTCGCTCTCGCCGAGCCGCGTCCATGCCTGGAGCCCTTCGACGCCTCTCTCGTGCTCAGGGTACGAGACAGCCCTGGGCAACTCGGTCGATCCACAATCGCAACGCCGGCGGGCGGCTCCGGTCGAACATGTGGACCGTGTCCGCGAAGCGGACCTGCTTCGTCTGGTACGCCATCACGAGCGAGTGCGTCCGGGCCCCGCCGCTGAAGTGGATCCGGGGCGGTCGCGTGCCCTGCTAGTGGCGGAAGTGGCGGCGGCCGGTGAAGACCATGGCGAGATGGTGGCGGTCGGCGACCTCGATGGCCATCTCATCCCGGCGGGAGCCGCCCGGCTGGATGATCGCGCTGACCCCGGCGATCGCGGCGTGGGCGATGGCGTCCGGGAAGGGAAAGTAGGCGTCCGAGGCCATGACGGCCAGCTTGGCCCGGTCGCCCGCCCGCCGGAGCGCGACCTCCACGGCGACCTGCCGGCTGACCTGGGCGGCCCCGATCCCCACCGTCTGGAGGTTCCGGCAGAGGACGATCGCGTTCGAGCGGACGTGGGCCGCCGCGCGCCAGGCGAACATCAGGTCCGTCAGCTCCTCCAGCGTCGGCCGCCGCTCGGTCACCACGCGAAGCTGTTCGCGGTCCAGGGCCGTGTGGTCCAGCGTCTCCACGAGGAGGCCGCCGCCGATGCGCTTGAAGTCGAGCGCGGCGATGCCGTAGTCACGCAGCCCGTCCGACGGATTGGGCGGCACGCGCAGGACCTCCAGGCCGGGCCTCGCGGCAAGGGCGACCAGTGCGGCATCGTCGTAGCCGGGCGCGACCACGGCCTCGAATGTCCCGGCGGCGATCTCGCCCGCGGTGATCACGTCGAGCGCCCGGTTGACCCCGACGATCGCACCGTAGCCCGCGGCCGGGTCCGTCTCCAGCGCGCGCCGGTATGCGGCCGGCAGGGCATCGTGCGACGCGAGCCCGACCGGGTCCGTGTGGCGGACGACGACCGCGGTCGGAGCGGTGAAGTCTCGCGCGATCAGCCAGGCGGCGTCGAGGTCCAGGAGATCGTTGAAGGTGGGTGGGCGGCCCTGGAGCTGGATCGCGTCGGCCAGCGTGCCGTCGCGATGCGTCGTCTCCCGGTAGAACGCGGCCCGCTGGTGCGGGTTCTCGCCGTACGGCAGGTCGGCCACCTTCTCCAGCACGATCGAGACGTTGGGCGGGAAGGTGGTCCCCGTCACCTGGTTGAGGTAGGCGGCGACCTCCGCGAAGTGCGCCGCGACGACGGCGAACGCTTCCGCGGCCAGCCGCCGGCGCAGCTCCGCCGAGACGCTGCCGCGGGCGCGGATGTCCGCGACGAGGTCCGCATAGGAGGCCGGGCTGCTGACCGCGGCCACGCCCGCGTGGTT
Source organism: Chloroflexota bacterium (assembly GCA_017882025.1). Lineage (GTDB taxonomy): Bacteria > Chloroflexota > Limnocylindria > Limnocylindrales > CSP1-4 > CTSoil-043. The sequence continues at coordinate 10,429 of JADGQG010000032.1, read as the reverse complement.
ACGCGCGGCAGCCGAGAGGAGCGCCGTCCCGCCCACGTCGACCATCTCGAGCGCCTCGTCGAGCGGGACACGCCGCTCGCCGACCTGCGGGGCGAATGGCTTGACGGTCACCACGACGATGTCCAGCGGCCCGATCCCGTGCTCCGCGAGCTCCGCGAGTTCGTCGGGCCGGTCGCGACGGGCGAGGATCCCGGCGTAGACGGCCGGGTGGAACGTCTTGACGAGGCCGCCGACGAGCGGCGGGACGTGGGTGAGCTCCGCGATCGGGAACACGTCGATCCCGTCGGCGAGGAGGTGCTCCCGGGTCCCGTCCGTGGCGTAGAGCTCCACGTCGAGGCCGGCGAGGTCCCGGGCGAGCGCGCTGATCCCTTCGCGGTTCGCGACCGATAGGAGGGCTCGCACCCGGATCAACCTCCTGCATCAGCGCGCGCGGTCACAGGACGCCCGGGGCTTCTGGGCGGCCTCGCTCCCGGCGGCGAGTATACCGTGCGGGCGTGGCATACTCAGCGTCCGGCGCCGGGTGGCGGCGCCGCCGGTGAGGTCGCGCCGCTCGCTGCGCCCACCGAGCCCGCGAAGCGACGGAGGCGCGCGCCCGTGACCCTCCTGCCCTGGGAGTACCTGTTCGCGACGTTCAACGACAGGGTCTTCCCCGACCTGTTCAACGCGATCTGGATCTTCTCGCTCGTCGGGATCGTGGCTATCGTGATCCTGTACAACGTCCGGACCCGGCAGCTCCGACGCCACCCGCCGTACCTGGATCTCTACGAGTGGCTGCTCTGGACGTCGATCACGCTCTTCTTCCTGCTCCTGGTCTACGCCGTCTTCCACTTCGACTTCATCTTCAACGTGGTGACCCTCCCGATCGGGCTGGGCGTCCTGGCCTGGGTGCGGTTCGTCCGCTTCCCACCGGAGCTGGCGCGGTACCAGCAGCAGCTGGCCAAGGCCCGCTTCTACTCCAAGCAGAAGTTCGCGCACCCCGAGTCGACGATCCGGCCGAAGCGTGCCCGGCGGCGCCGCGGCTGAGCGGTGGAGATCCGCCGCTTCGGCGTTGGACACCGGCGCCCGGACGTTCCCGGTGGGACGACGGGCGTGGCGTCCCAGGTGATCCACGCCGACGCTCGCGGTCGCGTGGCGGAGCTGGCGTTTGCGCGCCGGGCCACGATGGACAGGCACTCCAGCCCGAACAGCGCCTGGCTTGTGATCGTGGAGGGCGGCGGCTGGGTCCAGGTCGGTGACGAACGGGCGCGCGTCGCGGCCGGCGAAGCCGTTCTCTGGCCGGCCGACGTCGAGCACGCGGCATGGACCGAGCTGTCCGAGATGCGCGCGTTCGTGGTCGAGTTCGCGGGCGTTGACGACGCGGCCGCCCGCGGGATCCTGGAGGGCCGGGCGCTCGAGCTGACCGCGGGCGAGGCCGCCACCGGGAAGGATGCTCCGGGGGATGGAGCGACGCCGGTCGCGAAGGGCGAGGGCTCGCTGGCACCGGGCGTGGCCGCGAACGCGAAGACCGCCGCCGAGGGCGAGCCTCTCTGACGGCCGAGCCGCCGCGGAGAGCTGGCCTCGGGCCGGTATTCCCCGGACCGGAACGCTGCCGGGCCTCGCCTACGGGACCGCGCCCAGCACCGCCCCGAACTGGCCCAGGATCGCGGCCGTCGCGCCCCAGACGATCCGGCCCTCAACCAGGTACGCGCCATAGCGGAGCGGCCGGCCGCGCGGATCAGGGTCGATGATCATGGGCGCGACGTTGGGGAGGAACGCTGTCACGGGTGCCTCCAGGATGGCGGCCACTTCCCGGGGATCCGGCACCAACGATGGTCGGCGCGCGGCGATCGCGACAACCGGCTCCACCCGGAAGTTGCTGGGCGGAATCCATAGCGCGTCCAGGGTGCCGACGACCTCGACGCCGGCCGCCTCGACATCGAGCCCAACCTCTTCCCAGGCTTCCCGCAGCGCGGTCGCGGCCGCGTCGGCGTCATCCGGCTCGACCTTGCCGCCCGGCAGCGACACCTCGCCCGAGTGGTCGCCCTCGTAGTCGACGCGCTGCGTAAGCACGAGCATCGCCTCCCCGCGAAGCCCCGGGTAAACGAGGATGAGCGCAGCGGCCGCTCGAGCGCCGGGCGGCGATTGCGGCCGCTCGAACGGAACGCCATCCCGGAGCCGCTCCGGGCGCAGCCAGGCCGGCGGCGGCGGCAGCGGATGCGGCGCCGCGTGCATGCGATCCCGGACCTCGTCGGGCGTCATGGTGGCCATCGTAGTGCCGCGTGCTCAGGGACGGCCCGGCCGGCATCCCCGTCGGCTTGGGACGCGGGCGGGCGCCACGGGCGGCGTGGGTTCGTTCCGGGCGACAAGTGCAGTGCGGCGCGGCCAGGGTCGGACGGTCAGGCGCGGGGGCCGCCCAGTGTCCGATTCTTTTCGGCGATGGCTGTCGGCCGCGCCGGCATCCCCGCGTCCGATTCTTCCGAAATACGCGCCCAGTTCGTACTACGGAGGCTCCCGAGCGGCTGGAGTCGCGTTCCCGAGGCTGGGCTGCCCGCGTCGTGCTCGGGAGCGGTGCGGCCGGACCCGCGAAGCGCCCGGGAGCGCTCGCGACGACTTGATTCGTCCCGTAGTACGAACCCTGCGCGTAGGTCGGAGAAACGGCAGGCTTCTCGAAACCACAGGTCTGTCAGTTGAGGAGCGGGCCCTCGTCCCCGCCATCCTTCCGCGTCGGCGGCAGGTCCAGGACCGACGGGGCCGGCGCCGCACCCGACCGCGGGTCACCGCGCCCGCCGCCGCGCGCATCGCGCCGGTCCGAGGCGTCCGCAACGACCGTCGCGCCGCTGCTCGTGAAGACGAGCGTGCCCGAGACGGGGTCCGCGTCGACGGTGATCGTATCGCCGGGCTTGAACTCGCCGCGCAGGAGTGCCCGCGCCAGCGGGTTCTCCACCAGCCGCTGGATCGTGCGCTTAAGTGGACGGGCCCCGTACGACGGGTCCGTGCCCTCGCGGGCGATCACCGCCTCGGCCGCCGGCGACATCGTGATGGCGAGATCGTGCGACGCGAGGCGCCGCTTGAGATCCCGCAGGAGGAGCTCCACGATGCGCTCGAGGTCCGCCTCCGAGAGGGCATGGAACACGATGATCTCGTCCACCCGGTTGAGGAACTCGGGCCGGAACTCGGTCCGCAGCGCCCCCAGCACCTGCCGCTTCATCGCCTCGTAGGCGGAGTCGTCGGCGCTCGGGCGCCCGGTGAAGCCCGTGATGAGGTGGCTCCCGACGTTGCTGGTCATGATCACGACGGCGTTCTTGAAGTCCACCGTGCGACCCTGGCCGTCCGTCAGGCGCCCGTCGTCCAGGACCTGGAGGAGGACGTTGAAGACGTCCGGGTGCGCCTTCTCGATCTCGTCGAGCAGGATCACCTGGTACGGACGCCGGCGCACCGCCTCGGTCAGCTGGCCGCCCTCCTCGTAGCCTACGTAGCCGGGAGGCGCCCCGATCAGGCGCTGGACGGAGAACTTCTCCAGGTACTCGGACATGTCGATCCGAACCATCGCCTGCTCGTCGTCGAAGAGGAAGTCCGCGAGCGCACGGGCCAGCTCCGTCTTGCCGACGCCCGTCGGGCCCAGGAACAGGAACGACCCGATCGGGCGGCGCGGGTCCTTGAGGCCGGCGCGGGCTCGGCGAACCGCGTCCGAGACGGCTTCGATCGCCTCGTCCTGGCCCACCACGCGCTCGTGGAGCCCGTCCTCCATGTGGACGAGCTTCGCCATCTCGCCCTCGAGGAGCCTCGTGACCGGGATCCCCGTCCAGGCGGCGACGATCTCGGCGATGTCGTCCGCGTCGACCTCCTCCTTGAGGAGGCGCGGCCCGCCCTCCGTGGACGCGAGCGCGGCCTCCTGGGCCCGGAGGCGCTCCTGGAGCGCGACGAGCGTGCCGTACTTGAGCTCGGCCGCCGTGCCGTAGTCGGCCTCGCGCTCCGCCTGGTCGATCCGGACCGCGAGGCCTTCCAGCTCGGACTTGGTCTGCCGGAGGCCGGCGATCGCCCCCTTCTCCGTCTCCCAGCGCTGCTTCATCGAACCGGCCTGCTCCGCGATCTCGCCCAGCTCGGCCTCGAGCGCCTCCAGGCGGGCCCTGGAGGCGTCGTCGCGCTCCTTGCGGAGCGCCTCGCGCTCGATCTCGAGCTGGATCCGCCGCCGCTCCAGCTCGTCGAGCTCCACCGGCATGGAGTCGATCTCCATCCGGAGGCGGCTGGCGGCCTCGTCGACGAGGTCGATTGCCTTGTCCGGGAGGAAGCGCCCGGTGATGTAGCGGTTGGAGAGCGTCGCGGCGGCGACCAGCGCCGAGTCCGTGATCCGGACGCCGTGGTGGACCTCGTAGCGTTCGCGAAGGCCGCGGAGGATGCTGATCGTCTCCTCGACCGTGGGCTGGTCCACGACCACCGGCTGGAAGCGCCGCTCCAGCGCGGCGTCCTTCTCGATGTGCTTGCGGTACTCGTCGAGCGTCGTCGCGCCGATCGTGTGGAGCTCCCCGCGGGCGAGCATCGGCTTCAGGAGGTTGCTGGCGTCCATGGCGCCCTCGGCCGCCCCCGCGCCGACCACCGTGTGGAGCTCGTCGATGAAGAGGACGATCCTCCCCTCGCTGTCCTTGATCTCCTTGAGGACGGCCTTCAGGCGCTCCTCGAACTCGCCGCGGTACTTCGCCCCGGCGATCAGCGCCCCCAGGTCCAGCGCCACGACGCGCTTCTCCTTGAGGGTCTCGGGCACGTCACCGCGGACGATCCGCTGGGCCAGCCCCTCCACGATCGCGGTCTTGCCGACGCCGGGCTCGCCGATCAGGACGGGGTTGTTCTTCGTCCGGCGGCTCAGGACCTGGACGACGCGCCGGATCTCCTCGTCGCGGCCGATGACGGGATCCAGCTTTCCCGCCCGTGCTTCCTGGGTCAGGTCGCGGCCGTACTTCTCGAGTGCCTGGTAGGTGCTCTCGGGGGTCGCGGAGGTGACCCGCTGGCCGCCCCGGATGCCGGTCAGCGCGCCAAGGACGGCCTCGCGCGCGGCCGCGTGCCGCTCCAGGAGCGTCTGGCCGTCGCCGCCCGCGTCGATGACGCCCAGGAGCAGATGCTCCGTGGAGACGAACTCGTCGCCCAGCCGGCGGGCCTCCTCGGCCGCGCGTTCCAGCACGCGTCGCGCGCGCGCGTCGAGCGTCAGCTGGCCGCCGGCGATCTTCGCGCGGCGCGCGAGGAGGGCGGCGAGCTCGCCGCGGAATGCCCCCAGGTCCACCCCGAGCCTGCGGAGCGTCTGGGCGGGGATCCCCTGGTCCTCCTCGACGAGGGCGGCGAGGATGTGCTCCGCGTCCAGGACGGGGCTCTGGAGCCGCTCGGCGAGCGCCTGCGCTCCGGCGATCGCCTCCTGGGCCTTCTGGGTGAAACGGTCGAGGTTCATCGTGCGGTCGGATCCTTCCGGTCGGGGGGTGTCGGGTCGGCAGCGTCATCGGCGGCACTCGGGGTCATTCGGCGGACCTCGGGTCCGACTGGTCCACCGCGTCCAGGAAGGCGGCAGCGGCCTGCCGTCCCGCCTCGTCGAGAACGGGCAGGATCACTCGGACCTTGACGTGGAGGTCGCCGCGGCCGTCACCCTTGAGGCGCGGCATCCCCTGGCCGCCCAGCCGGATCACACGGCCGTTCTGGGTGCCGGCGGGGACGCGGAGCAGGACCCGGCCTGTCAGTGTCCGGACGGGAACCTCGGCGCCCAGGAGCGCTTCGCGGAGGGTCACCGGCAGCTCCCGGGTGAGCGTCGCGCCCTCGCGGTGGAAGACAGGATGCGGGGCGACCTTGGCGATGAGCACGAGATCGCGCACACCCGCGCCCTCGCCGCCGCCGCGGCCACGAAAGCGAATCCGGCTCCCGGTCTCGACGCCGGCCGGGATCTTCACCTCCAGCCGCTTCCCGTTCACTTCCACGAGCCGCGTCGCCCCGTGAAAGGCGTCGTCCAGGCTCACATCGACGTGCGCCTCCACGGCGACCGGCGCCGGCACGTGGCCGCGCGCATGCGACGCGCGACCCGGCGTAGCGCCCCCGGCGCGTCCGGCCGGCTGGTCTGCCTCGCCCGGCATGTCGCTCGCGAAGAAGGTCCGGAAGAAGTCGGAGAAGTCGCCGCCGTCACCGGCGAACTCGAACCGGATGCCTCCGTCCCCGGCGCCGCCACCCATGCCGGAGCGCCGGCCCGTGCCGGCTCCGCGGCTTGCGCCGTCCGCCGACCCGAATCCGGCAAAGGGCCTGCCCGGGCCGAACGGGTCGCCGCCCGGCCGGGCCCCCGCCCGGGCGTAGTCCTGCCAGTGGATACCCAGCTCGTCGTACTGCGATCGCTTGGCGGGGTCCGCAAGGACCTCGTTGGCCTCGTTGACCTCCTTGAAGCGGCGCTCGGCGTTCTTGTTCCCCGCGTTCCGGTCCGGGTGGTGGTCCCGCGCGAGCTTCCGGTACGCCTTCTTGATCTCCGCTGCCGTGGCGGTCTTGGGGACGCCCAGGACGGCGTAGTAGTCCTTGTACTCCATGGTGGCCCTCCCTCAGCAGCGCCGGAGCTGGGCGCGCGGCCGGGCCGCGGTCAGCGGCCCGACGCGATCGCCGGGGGCTGGTCGGCCGGGAAGCCGGGCCGCGCCTGGACCGCGAGGGGCTCGCTCTGCTTCTCGCCGCCGGAGCCCGGGGACCGCGGCTGGAGCGGTTGCGGACGTCGCCGCAGGGCCGCATCCAGCACCTGGTCCATCGAGTCGACGAGGATGACCTTGATCTGCTTCCGGATCTCCTCGGGGATGTCCCGGAGGTCCTTCTCGTTCTTCTTCGGGAGGACCACGAGGCGCGCGCCCGAGAGGTGCGCGGCCAGGATCTTGCTCTTGAGACCCCCGATCGGGAGGACCCGTCCGCGAAGCGTGATCTCGCCGGTCATCGCCAGGTCCTTGCGGACCGGGATGCCGGTGAGCGCGCTCACCATCGCCGTGGCCATCGTGATCCCGGCAGATGGGCCGTCCTTGGGAATCGCGCCGGCCGGAACGTGGATGTGGAGGGTGTTCTTCTCGAAGACCTCGCGCTCGATCCCCAGCTTCGTGGCGTTGGCGCGGATCCACGAGAGGGCCGCGCGGGCAGACTCCTTCATGACGTCACCGAGCTGGCCGGTGAGGATGAAGTCCTCGCGGCCCTCCATCTTCGTCACCTCCACCGCGACGATGTCGCCGCCGACCTCGGTGACCACGAGGCCCGTCGCCGCGCCCGTCTGGTCCTCGGACTCCAGCTCCCCGTACTCGAAGCGAGGCGGGCCGAGGAACACGACGAGCTTCTTGATGTCGACCACGGTCTTGCGCTTGCGGCCTTCGGCGACCTGCCGGGCGACCTTGCGCATGATGTTCGCCAGCTCACGCTCCAGGTTCCGGACGCCCGCCTCGTGGGTGTAGGCCTGGACCAGCTCCACGAACGCATCGTCCGTGATCTGGATCCGCTTCTCCGTGAGGCCGTGGTTGTGGAGCTGCTTGGGAAGCAGGAATCGCTTCCCGATCTCGACCTTCTCGCGCTGGGTGTAGCCCGGCAGCTGGACCACCTCCATCCGGTCGCGCAGCGCCGCCGGGATGGGGTCGAGCAGGTTGGCTGTGGTGATGAAGAGGACCTTGCTGAGATCGAACGGCACCTCGAGGTAGTTGTCCTGGAAGGTGTTGTTCTGCTCCGGGTCCAGGACCTCGAGGAGCGCGGACGACGGGTCGCCCCGGAAGTCCATGCCCAGCTTGTCCACCTCGTCGAGCATGAAGACGGGGTTGTTGGAGCCGCTCGTCTTGATGCTCTGGATGACGCGGCCGGGCAGGGCGCCGATGTAGGTCCGGCGATGGCCGCGGATCTCCGCCTCGTCGTGGACGCCGCCCAGGCTCATCCGGACGAACTTGCGGCCCATCGCGCGGGCGATCGACTTTCCGAGCGAGGTCTTGCCGACGCCGGGCGGACCCACGAAGCAGAGGATCGGGCTGCGGATCGTCGAAGCAAGAGTGCGGACCGCGAGGTACTCGAGGATGCGCTCCTTGACCTTCTCGAGCCCGAAATGGTCCTCGTCGAGGATGCGGGCAGCCTCGCGGATGTCCAGGTTGTCATCCGTGGAGGTGTTCCAGGGCAGCCCGACCAGCCAGTCCACGTAGGTCCGGATCACGCCGACCTCGGGCGAGGCCGACGGAATCCGGCTCATCCGGTCGACTTCCTTGAGGGCCCGCGTTCGGACCTCGTCGGGCATCCCGGACTGCTCCACCTTGTCGCGCAGCTCGTGGATCTCGGCCTGCTGGGGGTCGTCCTCGCCCAGCTCGCGCTGGATCGCCTTGAGCTGCTCGCGGAGGATGTACTCGCGCTGCGTCTTGTCGAGCTCCGACTTGACCTCGCTCTGGATCTTCCCCTTGAGTTCCAGGATCTCCACCTGGCGGTTGAGGAACGTCGAGACGAGCTTGAGGCGCTCGACGACGTCGATCGTCTCGAGAAGCTCCTGGCGCTGCTCGGTGGACATGTCGGGGCTGTAGGCGACCATGTCGGCGAGCAGGCCCGGCTCGGTGATGTTGCGCGCGGCGACGGCCGCCTCCGGCGGGACCGGTGCGCCCGACTGGACGTACTGGTCCATCTGGGCCTGGACGGTCTTCATCATGGCCTCGACCTCGAGGTCCTTCGGGGAGGCGTCCGGCAGCTCTTCCACCGTCGCGACGATGTGCGGGCTGGTCGACACGAAACCGTGCACGCGCAACCGGCTCTGGCCCTGGACGATGGCACGCACGGTGCCGTCCTGGAGCTGCACCACCTGGGCGATCTTGGCGAGCGTCCCGATCGAGTAGAGCTCGGCGGGGTCGCCGATCTCTTCCATCTCGGCCCGGCGCTGGGTGACCAGCGCGATCATGCTCCCCTCGGCGACCGCGGCGTTGAGCGCATTGACGCTCTTCTCGCGGCCGACCTGGAGCGGAACGATCATCTCCGGGAAGATGACTGTCTCGCGGAGCGCCACGAGCGGCAGCTCGCGGGTCCGCGTCTCGGTCGGTCGGTTCCCGTCTTTCTTCTGTCTCGGCATCACGCCCTCCTGGCGCGTATGGGACGCTGGAGCGCCCCGGGTCGAAGTGCCGGCCCGATGGCCGGGGCCCCCGTCCGGGGGCGCGCTGCGAATTCGTACGGATTCGTCCCGATCATGGCGCGGATCGAGGGCGCGGTGCGGGTGGTACGGATGTCGCGGCCTCCGGGTCGGGACCTGTGCTGTCCCTCAGGCTCGGGGCGGCCGCATCGGCGCAGTCACCGGCGGTCCATTCGTCCGAGAGCGCCTCCAGGATGCGGACCCCGAGCCGTTCTTCGAGCTCGAAGAGGATTCGAACGCCGGCCAGGTTGACCCCCCGGTCCTGGGTAAGATGCCGGATCCACAGGATCCGGCGCACGTCGTGGTCGGAATACAGCCGGATGTTCGTCGGCGTACGAGCCGGCTCTATCAGGCCCTCATCCTCGTAGATGCGGAGCGTCCGCGGATGGACCGCGACGATCCGGGCCGCCACGGAGATCACGTAGACCGGGCGGCTGGGGTCCGGATCGAACCGGCTGCGCTGCATGGGCCTGGATGGCTCAGCGGCCGCCGCCGGCCCCGACGAGCTCGGGCTCGGGCCGGGTGTCGGCGCGGATGTAGAAGTCGTCAACTGGACCTGTTCGACGGATGAGGGTCATGCGTGCACCTCTGGGTGCTGAGAGGCTGGATTGGCGGCCCTGCCAGGCGGGGGAGGGTGGTCGAAGGAACGGCCCGCGGGGCCGTCCTTGTCGCGACGATGTCATGCGCCCGGCTGCCATGCTTCTGGACAGGGACGCAGTATGGAACCATGACAATGATGTTGTCAAGAGTCGGGCATCCGAGCGTCCATGCCGGGGTGGCCGGCGCATCCCGTGACGCAGGATCGCCCCCTGCCGGATCGCCGGCAGTCATGCGGCCCATCCGATGCTTGTCGCCGAGCGCCCGGCGCCCTGGCTCGGGGCGTTGCGTCTCGGCAGCGTGGCCTGGGCGCCCTGACGCGGGCGTTGCAGTCGAGGGCGCTACGCGCCGGGGAGTGCGCCGATCAACGTCCCGTGGAGGGCCGGCTCGCACTCGGGTCGACCGGTGGCGATCACCTTGTCGCCGGCCCGGAAGATCGTGTCGGGGCCCACCGCCTGGGCCACCTCGTGGCGGACGATTGCCACGACCGAGCACCCATCCGGCAGCTCCAGCTGCAGCAGGGTCCTCCCGACGGCGGGCGACTCCGCCGTGAGCTGCGCCTCCACCAGCTCGAACTCGTGGGACAGCGGCGCCAGGTGCAGGAGCTCGTGGACCGGGATGTCCTGCTCGATGGAGCCGAGGATCATCCGGGTCGGCGAGATCAGCTCGTCCACCCCGAGATGCTTGAAGAGCGGCTCGTTCTTCGGGTTGTTGACCCGGGCGATCGTCTTC
>JADGQG010000149.1 GCA_017882025.1 Chloroflexota bacterium | reverse complement strand
ATCCAGCGGCGCCGGTTCGGCGACGAGACCGAGCGGGTCGACTGGTGAGCATCCTCGAGACGCCCCTCACCCATGAGCGACGGCCGGCGCGCTTCGTCGCCTTTGCTCTGACGGCCGTGCTGGTCCTGGGTGGCCTGACGACGCGCCTCTTCGCCATGCAGCTGGCCGGCAGCCCGCCGCCGGCGCCGGTGCCGGCGGCCGTCCTGCCAGTGGTCGAGGCCGGCCGCCAGGTCGTGACGGAGCCCGTGCCGTCGACGAGGGGACTGATCTACGATCGCTCCAATGGGCTCCTCGTCGAGAACGTGCCGACGTTCACCGTCCTGGTTCGACCCGCCGACCTTCCGCTGACCCAGCAACCGCAGGTGGTCCTGCGTCTGGCCGGACTGCTCGACATCCCCGCCACCACCATCACGGAAACACTCGACGGCGCGACCGGCTCGCGGTTCGACCCCGTGCCGATCGCGCACGACGTTCCCGAGCAGACGGCGCGCCTGATCTCCGAGGACAGCCTGACCCTTCCCGGCGTCGAGGTCGCCGTCGAGGCGCGCCGCGACTACCTCGATGGACCGCTGTTCACCCAGCTGATCGGCTGGACGGGATCCATCGACGCCGCCGGCTACGCGTCGCTGAAGAGCCAGGGGTACCTCCCCGACGACCGGATCGGGAAAGCCGGCGTCGAGTCCGTCTACGAGTCCACGCTGCGCGGGACGTACGGCGTTCGCGAGGTCGAGAAGGACGGAACCGGACGCACGCTCCGCGTCCTCTCGACGACGACGGCTCCACAGGCCGGGAACTCGCTCGTCCTGACGATTGACACCAAGGAGCAGCGACTGGCGCAGCAGGCGCTCGATTGGGGTCTCAAGCTGGCCGGGGTGAGGCGCGGCGCGATCGTCGTCATGAACCCGCAGACGGGCGAGATTCTCGCCATGGTCAGCGAGCCCACGTACGACGCGAACCTCTTCTCGCGCGGAATCAGCACGGCGGATTTCCAGAAGCTCCTCGCGGACAAGGACCTTCCGCTCATCAACCACGCGATCGGTGACATCCAGCCGCCCGGGTCCACGTACAAGCTGGTCACGGGCTCCGGCGTGCTCGCCGACAAGAAGCTCGGTCTGACCGAGACCGTGCTGAGCAAGCCGTACGTCCAGGTTGGATCCACCCCGTTCTGGGAATGGAACAGACGCGGGTGGGGACCCCTCGACATCAAGGCGGGCTTCGCCCACTCCAGCGATACTTTCTTCTACCAGCTGGCCCAGCGGCTCGGGATCGATCGCCTCGCATACTGGGCCGGCCAGTATGGGTTCGGCCAGAAGACCGGGATCGACCTTCCCGGCGAGTCGGCCGGCCTCGTCCCGACGAACCAGTGGAAGCTGGACACGTTCGGCCAGACCATCTTCCCGGGCGAGGTCCTCCAGGCCGGAATCGGCCAGGGCTACGATCTCGCCACGCCGCTCCAGCTGCTCAACGCGTACGCGGCCCTGGCGAACGGCGGCACGCTCTACCAGCCCCAGGTCGTCCGCGAGATCGTGAGCCCGGACGGCACCGTCGTTCGACCGTTCACGCCGAAGGTGATCCGGAAGATTGCCGCTCCCAGCTGGGTCTTCACGACGATGCGCGAGGCAGCCCGGCAGGTCGTCACGAGCAGGCACACGTACAACCTGGCAGATCTTCCGATCGTGGTTGCGGGCAAGACCGGCACGGCCGAGTTCGGCCTCCGCGACAAGAACGGCGTGCTGCCGTATCACAACTGGTTCGCGGGGTTCATTCCGAAGAACGCCTGGAAGAAGGACAACCCGACCGGCGACGTCTCCAAGCCCGACTCCCAGCTGGCCTTCGCCGTCTTCATCTACAACGCCGGCACGCTCGGCAACGCGGCGACGGAGGTCGCCAAGTACTACCTCCAGCTCCACTACGGGATCACGAAGGATTACCGGCTGCCGCAGCTCCTCAAGCACACGAACTTCTACACAGGCGGCCGCTGATGGGCGTCCTCCGCGTCGAGCGCGACGCTCCCACCGGCATCGCCGCCCGCGTCGGTGGCGTCGCGTGGCGCGACTTCGACCTGCAGCTCTTCGTCTACGCCGTGCTGCTCGCCACGCTGGGGCTGACGATGGCGTACAGCAACACGGCCGCCCAGCTGGGCGGCGAGGCGCTGCAGGGCGGGACCACCTTCGTCCGCGGGCTCATCTGGGCGATGGTTGCCCTGGTTGCCTTCGCGGCCGCGGCGGCCTTCGACTACACGTGGCTGAAGGCGTTCTCCTGGCCAATTTACCTGGTGAACCTGGCGCTCCTCGCGGCCTCGCTCGCGCTCGGCAGCTCCGATGCGGTCTCCGCCCGCTGGGTCTCGATCTTTGGGCTCCAGTTCCAGTTCAGCGAGATCGCCAAGATCCTCATGATCGTCGTTCTCGCGCGCTACCTCGCGGATCGCGAGCGGCGCCTGGACTCCCTTTCGGCGATCGTCGGTGCGTGCCTCATCGTCGTCCCGCCGTGGGTCCTCGTGCTCCTGCAGCCGGACCTCGGGACGTCGCTTGTCTTCATCGCCGTCCTGGCCGGGATGCTGTTCATGGCGGGCGCGAGCCTGCGGTGGCTCGGGGTGCTGGCGGTGGCGACGTTCGCAGCCCTGCCGCTGATCTGGACCTACGTGCTCCACGACTACCAGAAGGAGCGCCTGACGAGCTTCCTGGACCCGGCGAAAGATCCGCTCGGTGCGGGCTTCCAGATCCTGACCGCCCAGAAGGCCGTGAGCTCCGGCGGGCTCCTGGGGGCGGGCCTGACGAACGGCGCGCAGAACCAGTCGAGCCTGCTTCCCGTCCAGGCGACGGACTTCGTCTTCGCGATCCTGGCAGAGGAGCTCGGCTTCATCGGGTGCGTCGTCGTCTTCCTGCTGTTCGCGGCGCTCCTCTGGCGGATCCTCACGATCGCCTGGCGGTCCCGGGACCCGTTCGGCCTGATGATGGGCGCGGGCGTGGCCTCGATGATCCTGTTCCAGATCGTCGTCAACGTCGGGATGGTGCTGGGCCTGATGCCGATCACCGGCATTCCGCTCCCGTTCATCACGCACGGCGGCGCCTCGCTCGTCAGCATCGCCATCGGACTCGGCATCCTCCAGAGCATCGCCATGCGCCAGCAGCGTGCCGAGTGGTGAGGGGCCCGGCCGACCACCCGTCCCAGGCGCGCGGTCTGCCCGTCCAGGTGGACGCCTCTGCGGGTCGCTCCCTGCCTCGCCGGCGATCGCGCCCTCGCCCGTGACCGAAGGCCTCATGTCTCCGACGCCGGCGTCAGCCGCATGACCGAGCCGCCGGCCGACTTGTCGACATCCGGGCCGGTTGTGCCGCCCCCCTCGAGCAGCCCGCGCCAGCGCTGGCGCCTCTACCTGCGGTTGCCGGCGGTGCAGGTGCCCGGCCAGCTCCCTGCCGGAGCCGGTGCCTGGGCCTCGCTGCTGGAACGAAGCGGGCTGCCGTTGGCCGGCGAGCCTGGGCGGGGCCGCGCCGTGCCCGCCGCGCAGCTCCCGCTCGGCATCGGCGGGGAGCGCGAGATCGTCGACGTGGTCCTCGCGGCGCGCCTCCCGGCCGCCGAAGTCCGGGAACGGGTTCGTGCCGGGCTCCCGCCGCTCGTCGAGCTGGTCGACCTCCACGATGTCTGGGTCGGGGCACCTTCGGCGTCGGCCGCCCTGGTCGCCGCCGACTACCGGGTCGAGGTCGCCGGCGCGTCGCCGCCCGGGCTGCGGGTCGCGGCAGAGGCGCTCCTGGCCGTCGCCACCCTGCCGCGCGAACGACGTCGCGAGAAGAAGACGCAGACATTCGACCTGCGGCCGCTGATCGTCTCGCTCTCGGTGACGGCCATGCTCCCGCCCGCCGGTGCCGGCGCGGACGCGCCCACAGCCCTTCTGCGGACCCGTCTCCGCCACCGCCCTGACGCCGTGGGGCGCCCGGAGGACGTAGTCGCGGCACTCGCCGAGCCGCCGGCGCCCCCGCTCGACGGGGAAGTCCGCGTGCTCCGGATCGTGCGCGAGCGGTTGCTCACCGGGGACGACGCCTGACGCTCGTCGTCGAGGGCGGCCGACCCTTCCGTCCGGGCCGTCCGAGCCGTCCGGGCCGTCCGGGCCGTCAGTTCCGGCCGAGCGGCCCTCCCGGGACGGCTCTTGCCGGTCCACGCTGCAAAATTGGTGGTCCGTCCGGACCGCCCACGTTTCCGCGGACCGGAGGTGCGGCATGCCCGAGGCGATCGAGCTGCGCAGCCTGACGCGGTGGTACGGCAAGCGCCGCGGCGTCATCGACCTGGAGGCGGACGTCCACGAGGGCGAGGTATTCGGGTTCCTGGGCCCGAACGGTGCAGGGAAGACCACCACGATCCGGATGCTCCTGGGCTTGATCCGGCCCAGTGGGGGCAGCGCCCGGATCCTGGGGCTGGACCCCTGGACGCAGGCGCCCGCCGTGCATCGGCAGCTCGCCCACCTTGGAAGCGACCCGGGCTACCTCGGCGACCTTGATGCTGCGTCGCTCCTGGACCATCTGGGCGCGCTTCGCGGGCTGCAGAAGGGCGCCTGGCGATCGCTCGCCGAACGCCTCGACCTGGATCCGAGGGTGCCGCTGAAGAAGCTGTCGCGCGGCAACCGCCAGAAGGTGGGCGTGGTCTCTGTCTTCATGGGCGGCGAGCCACTCCTTGTCATGGACGAGCCGTCCACCGGCCTGGACCCGCTCATGCAGCGGGAGTTCCTGGCGCTCGTGGCGGAGGCGCGCGCGGAGGGCCGCACAGTCTTCCTCTCGTCCCACAACCTGCCCGAGGTGGAACGGGCGTGCGACCGGGTGGCGATCATCCGGGAGGGCCGCATCGTCAAGATCGCGACCGTGGCCGCCCTGGTGGGGGACCACACGCGCTCCGTCAACCTGGTGCTCGGGCGGCCGGCGGCCGAGCGTGCGTTTGCCCTGCCCGG
>JADGQG010000148.1 GCA_017882025.1 Chloroflexota bacterium | reverse complement strand
CGGCAGCGTCACCGTGGTCCTCCTGCCGGAGCGCGTGTCGCGCCACTGGTGGGAGCGGATCCTGTTCAACCAGAACGTCCATCGGATCCGCGAGGCCCTGACCGGTCGTTCGGACATCCTCGTTGCCGACGTCCCGTTCCGCTCGCGCGAGCCCCGGCGCGACGCACGCCCGGATGCGTGAGATCAGCTAGATCGGGAGGTCGCCCTCGTCGGGACCCGTGAACGGATCCAGCGTCTCGGTGAAGTAACGGCCGTAGAAGTTCGTGAAGTGCGCGTCGTGGCCTCGAAGGACCGCCCGGATCGTCAGGCGGCGCACCGGGTCGGTCTCCCGGACGGCGATCACCGGGTGGCCGCGTCGCGCCTCCAGCTCGTACCGTCGGAAGTCCGGGGCCTGGTCCATCTGGGTGAACTGGATGAGCCGGTAGATGCGCGCGAGCAGCCCGTGGTGCTTCCCGCGGCCGTCGATGCGGAGGGCGGCATCCTCGCCCACGAAGACGCGGACCGCATCGGGCGCCATGCCGCCGCGGATCAGCTCTGCCACGGCCGCGTCTGCGGCAGCGGGGGAGGGGAGGATCCCCATCAGGTGATCGGTCGGGTACCCGAGCAACCAGCCCGCCGGCCGCGTCGGGCGGTCGGGCGGGAGCGCGGCGGTGTGCCTGATTGGGGCGGGTGCGCCTGGTCGGTGGGTCACCGTGAAAGGATAGCCAGGCGGGCCTCGGGGACGTCCCGCCGTACAATCCCGCTCTGATGGCGATCTACCTGGACCACGCGGCGACCACGCCGCTCCGCCCCGAGGCTCTCGAGGCGATGCTTCCGTACCTCGGTGGCACGTTCGGGAACCCCTCGTCCGCGCACTCGTTCGGCCGGGCAGCTCGCGATGCGCTCGACGAGGCGCATGAACGGCTGGCGACCGCGCTCGGCGGGACGGCCCGCGAGATCGTCGTCACCTCCGGGGGCACGGAGGCGAACAACCTGGCGATCAAGGGCGCGGCGTGGGCCGGCAAGGCGCGCGGCCATCGCCTGGTCGCGAGCGCGGTGGAGCATCGCGCCGTCGGCCACACGATGCGCCACCTCGAGAAATTCGGCTTCGAAGTGGTGGAGGTCCCGGTGGACCGCCACGGCCGGGTGGACCCCGACGAGCTCGACGCTGCCGTCGACGACCGGACCACCCTCGTCTCGGTGATGCTTGCCAACAACGAGGTCGGCACGCTTCAGCCGATCCGCGAGATCGCCGACCGGCTTCGCGCCCGGCGGGGCATCCTCTTCCACGTCGATGCGGTCCAGGCCGCGCCGACGCTGGATCTCGACGTGGGTGAGCTCGGCGCGGACCTGGTCACGATCTCGGCCCACAAGTTCGAGGGACCCAAGGGCGTCGGGGCGCTCTGGGTGCGTCGGGGGACGCAGCTTCTCGCCCAGGTCCACGGCGGGAGCCAGGAACGCCACCGGCGGGCCGGCACGGAGAACGTGGCCGGCGCGGTCGGGATGGCGGTCGCCTACGAATGCGCCTGTGCGGACCGGCCGACGACCGCGATGCGCCTGCGCGCGCTCCGCTCGCGGCTCGCGGCCGCCTGCCTGGCGGTCGAGGGCGTCGAGCTGACCGGCCACCCGACCCTGCGCCTGCCCGGGCTGCTCTCGCTCCTGGTCCGCGGCGCCGACGGGGTCGCGATCAGCGTGGCGCTCGACCTCGACGGGATCGCCGCCTCCACCGGGTCCGCGTGCGCCACCGGCTCACCGGAGCCGTCCCACGTCCTGACCGCGATGGGCTACACGGAGGCGGAGGCGCTCGGTGCGCTCCGCCTGTCGCTGGGCCGCGCGACCACGGACGCGGAGGTGAGCGAGGCGTGCCTCGTCGTGCCGCGCGTGATTGCGGCGATTCGCGACGGCTCCGTAGCCCAGGCGGCGGATCCGCTCGGCGTGCGGCTGGGGGCCTGAGGGCCGATGGCGCGCGTCCTCGTCGCGATGTCGGGCGGCGTCGACAGCTCGGTCGCCGCCGCCCTCATGGCGGAGGCCGGCCACGACGTGGTCGGCGTGTGGATGCGGGTCCACGAGGGCGCGGACGCGTACTCGGAGCTGAAGAAGAGCTGCTGCTCCGCGGACGCGGCGGAGGACGCGCGGCGCGTGGCGGCCCAGCTCGACCTCCCGTTCTACGTCCTCAACCTGGAGCGCGAGTTCGAGGCGGGCGTCATACGGCCGTTCCTCGCCGCATACCTCGGTGGTGAGACGCCCAGCCCGTGCGTGGACTGCAACAGCTACGTGAAGTTCGGGGCGCTGCTGGGTCGCGCGCGGCGGCTGTACGGGTGCGATGCGGTGGCAACCGGCCACTACGCCCGCCGCGATACGGTGGCCGGCCCCGACGGACACCCGGTCCATCGGCTGCGGCGCGGCGCCGACCGGACGAAAGACCAGGCCTACTTCCTCTACGGCCTCCGCCAGGATCAGCTCGCGCACGCCTGGTTCCCGCTGGGTGCGCTGACGAAGCTGGAAGTCCGGGGTCTAGCCCGTGAGCGCGGCCTTGCGACCGCGGACAAGCCCGAGAGCATGGAGATCTGTTTCGTGCCGACCGGCGATCCCCGCGACGCGCTGAAGGAACGGGCCGGCTGGTCGCCGGTCCCGGGTCCGGCACTCGATGCCCGGGACGGCCGGGTGGTCGGGTCGCACGCGGGCGCGGCGGGCTACACCGTTGGGCAGCGCCGTGGGCTGGGGCTCGCCCTCGGCGAGCCGCGCTATGTGAGCCGTGTCGACACGAGGGCGAACACCATCGTGCTGGCTCGTCGCGCCGACCTCGAGACGCGCCGCTTCGCGATCGCCGACGTGACGTTCGTCGCGGGCCGGCCGCCCGCCGCCGATGGTCGTGCGTTCGCGGCCCGGGCGCAGGTCCGACATCGTGCCGAGGCGGTGCCGGCGGAGGTCCGGCCGGCGACGGCTGCCTCCGCACCACCGTCATCCGGTCGCGACGCCCGCTGGGTCGTGGAGACCGAGGTCCCCGTCTGGGCCGCGGCGCCCGGCCAGGCCTGCGTCCTCTACGACGCGGATGACCCGGACGTGGTGCTGGGCGGCGGCCGCATCGTCCGGGACGACGGGTAGGGGAGCGGACATGCCGGAGATCGGGCCGTCGCTCGTCCTCGCGATCCTGCTGGGGATCTTCTGGACGGCCGCCGCGGTGCTCGTACGCGGCGTGGCCGGCGCCCGCCTTCCGTTCCTGTTGCTCCTCGCCATCACGGGTGCCTGGGCCGGCGACGCGATCGGCGGGCGCCTGGGCGGGCCGTTCGACCTCCTGCGAATCGGCGACTTCCGGCTCCTGCCCGCCTCCCTCGGCGCGCTCGGCGGGATCGTGCTCGTGGTCGTCGTCTCCGTCCTCGGGCCGACCCGCACGGAGCCCGGCCGGGGACCGGACCGATGAACCGCCGCTTTTCGGTCTCATTTGGGACGCGGGATGACGATCCGCTCGCGGTCTTCGTCCGCGGGGCGACCGTCGGGGCGTTCGTCGGTGCGGTGATCGCCGGTTCGACGATCTGGCGGCGCGTTCGGAAGCATGCCCCGAACGCACCCATCGCGGGACTGCCGCGATCCCCACGCGCCGAGCCGCCGGCGGAGGGCGCGGATCCACACGGGTCGTAGTGGCGACCGGCCGGCTCGCCGCCGGATCGGGCGGCGGTGGCTGCTTCGTCGGTGCCGTCGGGCGCTGCGCCCGCATCGTCGCGGCACGGACCGCGGATGCCGCGCGGCGTTCGCTACCATTAGCCGGATGCCGAAGCCGCCCGCCGCGCTCGACCACGATCCCCGGATCGTTCCGCTCCCCGCCGCGGAGATCCGTCGCCGCTTCCTCGAGTTCTTCGCCGCGCGCGGCCACACGGTGGTCCCCAGCGCGAGCCTCGTGCCGGCCGGCGACCAGACGCTCCTCTTCACGAACTCGGGGATGGTCCAGTTCAAGGAGGTCCTGACCGGGGCCGAGACCCGGAGCTACCGGCGGGCGGTCGACTACCAGCGTGTCCTGCGGGTCGCGGGCAAGCACAACGACTTCGAGGAGGTCGGCCGGACGACCCGCCACAACACGTTCTTCGAGATGCTCGGGAACTGGAGCTTCGGCGACTACTTCAAGCGCGAGGCGATCAACTTCGCCTGGGAGCTCCTGACGGAGGTGTTCGGGATCCCCGCCGAACGCCTGGCGGCGACGACCTACACGGACGACGAGGTCGCCTGGGCTGTCTGGCGCGACGAGATCGGCCTGCCCCCGGAGCGGATGGCGCGCTGGGGGAACGTCGACGCGGGCGACGACAACAACTTCTGGCGGATGGCCGAGACGGGCCCCTGCGGTCCCTGCAGCGAGATCCACTTCGACCGGGGCGCACACCTGTCCGAGGGTCCTCACTGCATCCCGGACCATTCCGAGAACTGCCCCCGCTGGCTGGAGATCTGGAACCTCGTCTTCATGGAGTTCGACCAGCGGCCAGGCGGACGGGTCCCGCTGCCGTTTCAGAGCATCGACACCGGGATGAGCCTCGAGCGCCTGGCGAGCGTCCTCCAGCAGGTCCTCAGCAACTTCGACACGGACCTCTTCACGCCGATCCACGAGACGCTCCGCCGGCTGCTGGGCCACGATCCGGACGCCTTCGAAGCGGGTCGCTTCAGCTACCAGGTGATCGCCGACCACAGCCGGGCGATGACCTTCCTGATCGCCGACGGGATCCTGCCATCGAACGAGGGCCGCGGCTACGTCCTGCGCCGGATCATCCGCCGCGCGGTCCGCCACGGCCGGCTGCTCGGGCGGCGCGAGCCGTTCCTCGTCGAGACGGCCGCCACGGTGGTCGACGTGATGGGCGAGGCGTACCCCCTGCTCCGCGCCGAGCGCGAGCGAATCCTCGCGGCGATCGCGCGCGAAGAGGTCCAGTTCGCCCGGACGCTCGACGCGGGAACGGCCCAGCTGGAGGAGGCGCTCATCCCGCTGACC
>JADGQG010000147.1 GCA_017882025.1 Chloroflexota bacterium | reverse complement strand
GTACCCCAGCGCCTTGTAGGTGCCGATGGACGTGCGCTGTTCGTCCACCATGCGCGTCATCGTGGTCAGGCACACCAGCGCCGCCACGGCGAAGAAGAAGACCGGGAACAGGGCGGCGATGGCGTCCATGCGGTCGGCGGTCGACGCGTAGTCGGCGTAGCTGTAGACCTTCGTCCGGTCGAGGACATACCAGCTCGGCTCTGCCAGACCCGCGATTTCGTCCTCGGACCGGATGATCTTCTCCTGGGCAGCCCGCAGGTCCTTGGCGCCCCCGGACTTCTTGGCCTCGAAGGTCGCCGCGGACGCCTCGTACAGAGCCTGCCCGTCCGCAAGCTCCCGCTCCGCGGCCGCGAACTTGGGGGGCGCCGTAGCGGCCAACTGGTTTCGGGCGGCGCGCGTCTGGTTGAGCTGGGTGCGTGCCGCGCTGAGCTGGGACGCCGCCCGTTGCAGCTGGGACTGCGCCGTCGCCAACGGGGTCTTGATCGCTGAGTCCGCCGAGCCGGCCGCGGACATGGCTTGGTTGGTGAGATCCAGCAGCCTCGTCTCGGTGTCCAGCTGCTGCTGGAGCTGGGCCCGCTGCTCGTCGGTCAGGGTGGGGTCGTCCAGCTGCTGCTGGAGGGAGTCGATCTGCTTCGACGTGGCGTCCCGCACCTGGGTCATCTGGGCGATCGCCGAGTCAAGCTGCCCGCTGACGGTCGCGAGCTGGGACGCCGCGCTGTCGTACGCCGACTTCGCCTGCGCGTACTGCGACTCACCCTGGGAGACCGCGGTGGAAAGCTGCGCGATCGCCGTGTCATAGCCGGCGATCGCCTGCGCGTAGTTCTGCTTCTGGGAGTCGAGGGTTGCACGCCCGGCGGCCAGCTTGTTGCTCGCGTCCGACAGCTGCGCTTGGCCGTCGGCGATCTGCTTGTTGTAGTCCGCCTCACTGGTGGCGAGCTCCGCCTTGCCCTGGTCGAGTCTCGCGGTGGCGTCCGCCTTGATGGACGCCAGCCGCAGCGAGGCGCGCTCAGTGCCCAGGTTCTCAAGGCGGCTGACCACACTCTCGACTAGATCGGAGTATTCGGTGGAGTAGGAGTCGAGCGCGCGGGCCCCGGCGACGGAGACGAGCGCCTCGGTGTAGACCGGATAGAGGAACTCGCGCTCGCCCACCATCATGAAGAGGTTGACGCGTCCAGAACCGATGTCGGACGGCTCCCGCTGAAACGTCAGGTAGTAAGGCGAAACGACCGTTCCGACGATCGTGTACCGGGACGTGGCAAGGGTCTTCGACAGGTCCTCCGCCTTCCCGGACGACACCGTCATCGTGTCGCCGATGCCGAGCCCGAACGAGATGTTGCGGTTCGTCTCGATGACGCACTCCCCCGGATTCGCGGGCATCCGGCCCGCGACCAGCTTGGGCATGTTGAGGTACTGCCCACCCGTGGACGCCGCCGCCGGCAGCGAGTGCACGCGGAAGACGTACTCCGTGGACGTCACGGTCGTCGTGACGTCGACGAAATAGCCCGGCTGCACCGATTCGACCCCGGCGACAGACCGGATCGCGGCGATGTCGTCCGGCACCAGGCCGAGGGTCGACAGCACCCGGATATCCATCATCCGGTACTGGTCGTAGTACCGGTCGGCCGTGTACTTCATGTCCGGGGCCGTGCCCTTGATCCCCGCGAAGAGCGCGGCGCCGATCGCCACGATGGCGAAGATGGACAGGAACCGGGCCGGGCTCCTTCGGATCTCTCTCAGCGCGTCCCTGCGCAGTGCGCTGCGGAGCATGTCACCACTCCAGGTCGTCGATGCCGACCGGTACGGCGTTGTCGACGATCTCCTCGATCAGGCCGCTCTTGAGCTTGATGACCTTGTCGCCCATGGGCATCAGGGCGAGGTTGTGGGTGATGACGACGACCGTGATGCCTCGGGCCCGGCAGGTCTCCTGCAGGAGTTTGAGGATGGAGCGTCCGGTGGTGTAGTCGAGGGCGCCGGTGGGCTCGTCGCAGAGGAGCAGTTTGGGATTCTTGGCCAAGGCCCTCGCGATCGCCACCCGCTGCTGCTCGCCGCCTGAAAGTTGGGACGGGAAGTTCGCCACGCGTTCGGCCAGCCCGACGCTGGCCATGACCTCGTCGATCGGCAAGGGATCGCGGCCGACCTGGGACGCAAGTTCGACGTTCTCGCGGGCCGTCAGGTTCGGGATCAGGTTGTAGAACTGGAAGACGAACCCGACGTCGTAGCGCCGATAGTCGACCATCTGTCGCTTGCTGAAGGAGCTCAGTTCTGACCCGTCGAGGAGGATCGTCCCGGACGACGCGGCGTCCATCCCGCCGAGAATGTTGAGCAGCGTGCTCTTCCCCGCGCCGGAGGCGCCCGCGATGATCACGAACTGGCCCTTGTCGATCCCGAAATCGACGCCGGCGAGCGCCTCGATGTCTTGCTCGCCCATCCGGTAAACCTTCTTGACGCCGGCGAATTCGACGTACTGCGACATTGCCGCTTCCTTCTGCTCGCTCACCACTCGACTTGCACAAGATCGGACTGCGCCGATCGTCCCCCGTGCCGTAACCAGCACAGGGCGATGACGACTGCGGGGAACTCTTCGACGAGGCGGAATCCCGCCTGGGGCTTGTTGGATTCCGGTTCTCCGTCCGGGGATAGGACGAAGCGGACGTCGCGCACCGGATAGGACAGCCCACAGCCCAGGGCCTTCACATAGCTCTCCTTGAGCGTCCAGTACCGGAAGAACTCCCGGTCGGGATCGGCCGCCGCCTCGACCCGGACCCGCTCGGACGCGTCGAAACAGCGGGCTGCCACGTAGGCGTCCCGGCCGCGGACAGCCTCGACGTCCACCCCCACCGGACGGTCCGCGACCAGCACCACCACCGCGCGCCGACAGTGGGCGATGTTGAAATGCACGCCGGGGCGTCCGCGCAGTCGAGGCTTGCCGAACGAGTTGCGCTCCAGTTCGATCTCCGTCGGCCGGACGCCGAAGGCGCGCTCCAGCCCGAGGCGTAGGAGGCGCTGTGCGGCGTCCCGCTGCTCAGACGCCGACGCCTCCCCCGGGCACTGCGCGACCATGACGGTCATCACCGACCCACGCGCGCCATGATGTAGTCGTCGAGGTCGCCGAGGGTGACCAGATGACGGACGTCCCGTTCGGCGACCGAGACGCCCAGCTCGCTCTCCAACCGGCCGATGATGCCCATCAGGTCGTACGAGGTGAGGTTCAGATCCCGCAGCGGATCGGTGTCCCGGTTGATCGCGGACTCCGGCACGTCCGCGTACTCGCGCACGACCGTCGTGATGATGGGAAGCATGTTCATGACATCGCCCCTTGGGCCTCGTAGCGTTTGATCTTCTGGGTGCTGGTCTTCGTGAACTCGCAGTCGCGCACCTGCGCGTGGTGGATCTGCTTGTAGCCGGCCAGTTTCCGGTTGTGTCGCGCCACGTCCGCCCTGAACCGGGCCTCGGCCTCGTCGGGCCCGACGCCCTGGACGAACATCGCGTCGAGGAACGCCGTCGCGACGATGTGCTCGACGCCGGCCTCGTCCGTGGACGCGTGGACGACGACCTCCTTGACGTACTCGATGCTGGACAGGAGGTGTTCCTCGAGTTCCTCTGGCTGCACGTTCTTGCCGTTGGGCAGGATGATCAGGTTCTTCTGGCGACCCGTGATGAACAGGGCGTTGCGGCGTCCGAGATGGCCGAGGTCGCCGGTCTTGAACCAGCCGTCCGGGGTGAAGCTGCGGGCGGTCGCGTCGGCGTCCTTGTAGTAGCCCACCATCACGTTGTCGCCCTTGACCTGGATCTCACCGTTGCCGTCGGCGTCCGGGGAGTCGATGCGGACGCGGATGCCAGGGATCGGGATTCCCACCGAGCCGGGAATGTTGGCGAGCGCGCAATTGGACGAGATGAGCGGCGAGCATTCGGTGATCCCGTAGCCGTTGTAGACCTCGATGCCGAGGTCGCTCATGCCTTTGACCACCTCGGGACGCAGCGGCGCCCCGCCGCAGACGATCATGTTCAGCTTCCCGCCCAGCGATTGGATCACCGGGATGAAGTAGTAGCGGCGCAGATCGATGCCGACCCGGCGGAGGGCGTTCGACAGCCAGATGCCGTAGCGCAGATGCGTCGCGAGGTGGTTCTTCTCGGCCTCGCGCCAGATGTTCTTGAAGAGGGCTTCGACGATCATGGGCACCATCAGCGTCATTTCCGGGCCGAAACGACCCAGGTTTTCGCGTACGTGCTTCACGCTGTCGTTGAAGCACAAGGTGATGCCGCCGAAGATTGCCCCAAGCACGTGCAGGTTGAACTCGTAGGAATGGTTGATCGGCAAGACCGACAGTGACACGGGCCGGAGACGATGCAGCGAGTACGCCCCATGGACGACGGCGGTGATGTTGCGCGGGGTGAGCATGACGCCCTTGTTCGCACCGGTGGTGCCGGAGGTGAACAGGATCGCGCAGATGGCGTCCGGGTCGATCGCGACGGAGGCGAAGCTCGTGTCGCCTTGGGCGAGCAGTTCGCGTCCGGTTCGAAGAAGGTCGGGCACGCCGGGGTCGTCGGGTTCGTCCGTGTCGGCGGAGTAGAGATCGATCGCAACGGCGCCGGTCAGCCGCGGGCAGGCGTCCCTGATGGCCGGGACGTCGTCGGCCAGCGAGTCGCCGTACAGGAGGAGATCGGCGTCGGACTTCTTCACGAGGTGGACGAGCTCATCGACGGTCAGCTCTCTGTCGAGCGGAACGATGACTGCCCCAGCGTTGACGACGGCGAGGTAGCTGACCACGTAGCTGTAGCAGCTCTCGCCGACGAGGGCGACGTGCCGACCGGCGACGCCCTGCGCGAGCAGTGCGGTACCCAGGGCGGCGACGTCGTCGCGGAGTTGGCTGAACGAATAGCTGCGCACCTCGTCGGAGCGGTCGAGCTCCTTGAAGGCGGTTCGGTCGCCGAACTCGTCGGCGCTGCGCTGCACCAACTCCCGAAGGTCACGAAGCCTG
>JADGQG010000146.1 GCA_017882025.1 Chloroflexota bacterium | reverse complement strand
TCGCGCCGGACGACGCCGCGCGCCGGATCGCGGCCCAGGCCGACATCGCGGCGCGCCTGGCCCCGGCGGCCACGCGAATCCTCGACACGAGCGGCGATCGGGCTGGGGTCGAGGCGCGGGTGGCGGCCGCGTACGCGGCTGCCCTGGCCGCCGCAAGTGGAGCGCCACGCTGAAGGTGGCCGTGCCGGACGCCTGGAGGTAGCTGATCTTCTCGGCGGCCGTCTCGGCGGCGCGGGTCACCCGGCCCGCAGGGCGGTCGAACGGGTGTTCGAAACAGCTGGTTTCGTGCTATCGTTTCGGGATGCCCGACTTCGAGCTCGTTGCGCCGTTCCAGCCGACCGGAGACCAGCCGCAGGCGATCGAGAAGCTCGCCGATGGCCTGGCGCGTGGGTTGCGCCACCAGACGCTCCTGGGAGCCACCGGCTCGGGGAAGACGTTCACGGTCGCCAGCGTGATCGCCCGCCACCAGCGGCCCACGCTCGTGCTCGCTCACAACAAGACGCTCGCCGCCCAGCTCTACGCCGAGTTCCGCGACTTCTTCCCGAACAACGCGGTCGAGTACTTCGTGAGCTACTTCGACTATTACCAGCCGGAGGCATACCTCCCGCGCTCGGACACCTACATCGAGAAGGACTCCAGCCGGAACGAGGAGATCGACAAGCTCCGCCACGCGGCGACGAAAGCGCTGTTCGAGCGGCGGGACGTGATCATCGTCGCGTCGGTGAGCTGCATCTACGGCCTCGGGGCTCCGGTGGACTACGGCGCGACCGTGCTCCGGCTCCGGACGGGTGGCCAGTATCGCCGCGACGCGGTCCTGCGGCACCTCGTGGACCTCCAGTACCAGCGCAACGACCAGGCGCTCCAACGCTCCCGCTTCCGCGTCCGGGGCGACACGCTGGAGCTCGTGCCGTCGTCCGAGGATCGGCTCATGCGGCTCGAGTTCTTCGGGGATGAGATTGAGCGGATCACCGAGCTGGACCCCCTGACCGGCGAGCTGATTGCGGAACGGACGGAGCTCAACGTCTACCCGGCGACCCACTACGTGACGCCGGCCGACAAGCTCCAGCTCGCGATGCACACGATCGCGGCCGAGCTGGAGGAGCGACTGACGGGCCTCGAGGCGGAAGGTCGCGCGCTGGAGGCCGCGCGGCTCCGCCAGCGGACGACATTCGACCTGGAGATGATGCGGGAGCTTGGCTACTGCACCGGGATCGAGAACTACTCCCGCCACCTCTCGGCGCGCGAGCCCGGCAGCCGGCCGTGGACGCTCCTGGACTACTTTCCCCCGGACTGGCTCCTGGTCGTCGACGAGTCGCACATGTCGATCCCGCAGTCGGTGGGCATGTACAAGAACGACCGCACGCGCAAGGAGATCCTCGTCGACTTCGGCTTCCGCCTGCCGTCCGCGCTCGACAACCGGCCGCTCACCTTCGAGGAGCTGGAAGCGACTGTCCGCCAGGCCATCTACGTCTCGGCCACGCCGGGCCCGTACGAGCTGGAGAAGAGCCAGCGGGTCGTGGAGCAGCTGATCCGGCCCACCGGGATCGTCGATCCGAGGATCACCGTCCGCCCGACCGAAGGCCAGATCGACGACCTCCTGGAGCGAATCCGGGAGCGTGTCGAGCGCGGCGAGCGGGCGATCGTGACCACGCTGACAAAACGCATGGCGGAGGACCTGGCCGACTACCTTCGCGAATTGGGTGTGAAGGTCCAGTACCTCCACAGCGAGGTGGACACGCTCGACCGGATCCAGATCCTGCGCGACCTGCGGCTGGGGGTCCACGACGTGATCGTCGGGATCAACCTGCTCCGCGAAGGGATCGACCTGCCGGAGGTCACCCTGGTGGCGATCCTCGACGCCGACAAGGAGGGCTTCCTTCGGAGCGCCTGGTCGCTGATCCAGATGATCGGCCGGGCCGCCCGCAACACCGGCGGCGAGGTGGTGATGTACGCCGACCGCATCACCGAATCGATGCGCGCCGCGATCGAGGAGACGGACCGGCGACGCGCCGTGCAGGAGCGCTACAACATCGAGCACGGGATCACGCCGATCACGATCGTGCGAGAGATCCACGATCTCAACGACCGGCTGCGCGTGGCCGCCGAATCGAGCGGGGAGTACGGCGCGGGCGGCCGCGGGCACGAGCTGGAGGGCAGGACGCGGCGCCAGGTGGAGGAGCTCGTCGGGCGGCTCGAGGCCGAGATGCGGAACGCCGCGAAGAACCTCGAGTTCGAGCGGGCAGCCACGATCCGCGACCAGGTCCAGGAGATCCGGCTGCGCGTCCTCGCCGACGACGCGTCGATCAGCGTGGGGCGTGCGGCCGAGCGCGCGGGGACCGGGCAGGCAGCGGCAGCCGCGACGGCGGCACCAGCGCGAGGTGCGCCCGGGGGCCGATCGGGTCGCCCCGGGTCGCGCGGCAGCCGCGCCCGGGCCGCCGAGGCAAGCCCTGCGCTCGAGGTGACCGCGGTCCGCGTCGTCGAGGCGGGCGAGGAGCCCGGCGTGGAGGAGGGGACCGCGTCGGACTGGCTGCCGGGCCTGCGCGACGAGCACGAGGACGCAGACGACGGCGGATGGCAGGCCCGCTGGCTGGAACGGCCGACCTGGGACCACACGGTCACGCCGAATGTCCGCCGGCGGACCGGCCACCGGTCGCCGCGGCGCTGACCCGGCCCTTTCAGGCGGGCGCGCCAGTAGCGGGCACGCTGAACCCGAGGCCGACGGCATAGAACAGGCGTGCGATATGGATCGAACCGGGTACACTGCACGGGCAATGCCGTCCGATCAGCTCGTCGTTCGCGGTGCCCGCGAGCACAACCTGAAGAACATCACGGTCACCATCCCGCGGGACCGGCTGGTCGTGATCACCGGGCTCTCTGGTTCCGGGAAGAGCAGCCTCGCCTTCGACACCATCTATGCCGAGGGCCAGCGCAGGTACGTCGAGAGCCTCTCGGCGTACGCGCGCCAGTTCCTGGGCCAGATGGAGAAGCCGGACGTCGACCAGATCGACGGCCTCTCGCCGGCGATCTCCATCGACCAGAAGGGCGCCAGCCGGAACCCACGCTCGACGGTGGGGACCGTGACCGAGATCTACGATCACCTGCGGCTCCTGTTTGCCCGGATCGGGCACCCGCACTGCCCCGTCTGCGGGCGCGAGATCGAGCGCCAGACGGTCCAGCAGATGGTCGACCAGGTCTATGCGTTGCCCGAGGGGAGCCGGCTCCTCGTGCTGGGGCCGCTCATCAAGGATCGCAAGACCGAGGGCGACCGCGTCTTCGAGGCCGCGCGCAAGCAGGGCTTCGTCCGCGTCCGGGTCGACGGCGAGCAGCTGGACCTCGCGGAGGTCCGCAGCCTCGACAAGTACAAGCGCCACACGATCGAGGTCGTCGTGGACCGGTTCGTCGTGCGTCGCGCGGAGGCACCCGGCGAGGCTCCGCCGGACGCCGCCCGGCTCGCCGATTCCATCGAGACGGCACTCCGGCTGGGCGAGGGCGTGGTCGTGATCGCGCCCGCCGCCCGGGACGGCGAGGTGCCGGGCTTCGAGGAGCATCGCTACAGCGAGCGGTACTCGTGCCCGTACGACGGCACGACAATCGACGAGCTGGAACCGCGCTCCTTCTCGTTCAACTCGCCGCACGGCGCGTGCCCCACCTGCACCGGGATCGGGACGCAGCTCGTGATCGACGCGGACCTCGTGATCCCGGACCGTGACCGGAGCGTCGCCGACGGAGCGCTCGTGCCGTGGTCGCGGATGCCAATCGATGCATCCTGGCGGATGAAGATCCTCGAGGCGATCTTCGCGTCGCACGGCTGGGACATCCGGCTGCCGGTGCGCGATCTCCCGCCGGAGGCGGTCGACCACATCCTCCACTCGGCGAAGGAGGAGAAGGTCGTCATCGCGTACCGGCACGAGCGCGGCGAGAACACGTACACGGCCACGTTCGAGGGCCTCATCACGAACCTGGAGCGTCGCTTCCGGGAAACGGACTCGGAGTACATCAGGACCGAGCTCGGGAGGTACATGGTCGCCCGGCCGTGCCCGACGTGTGGCGGCAAGCGGCTCCGGCCGGAGGCCCTGGGCGTGACGGTCGAGGGCCGGAGCATCTGGGACATCTCCACCCTGACCGTGACGGACGCGCTGGGCTGGGTGGCGGCGCTGCCGGACCGGATCACGGACCGGGAGCGCGCGATCGCCCGGATGGTCCTCAAGGAGATCGCGGCCCGCCTCGGCTTCCTGGCCGACGTCGGCCTCAACTACCTCACGATCGACCGCACCTCCAGCACGCTCTCCGGCGGGGAGGCGCAACGGATCCGGCTGGCTACCCAGATCGGCAGTTCACTCGTCGGTGTGCTCTACATCCTCGACGAGCCCTCGATCGGCCTTCACCAGCGGGACAACGCGAAGCTCATCGCGACGCTCACTCGCCTGCGTGACCTGGGCAATACGGTGCTGGTCGTGGAACACGACGAGGAGACGATCCGGACCGCGGACTGGGTCGTCGACATCGGTCCCGGGGCGGGCGAGCACGGCGGCGAGGTGATCGCGTCCGGCCCGCTCGAGGCACTCCTCCGCGAGCCGCGCTCCATCACCGGGGCCTTCCTGCGCGGCGAGCGGGCCGTGCCGATCCCGGACGTCCGGCGCCCCGGCTCCGGGACGGCGATCGTCGTGACGGGCGCGCGCGAGCACAACCTGCGCGGGATCGATGTCGCGTTCCCGCTCGGGCGGTTCGTGGCCGTCACCGGTGTCTCGGGCTCCGGGAAGAGCACGCTCGTGAGCGAGATCCTCTACCGGGCGCTCGCCCGGGAGCTCAACGGGAGCCGCGAGGCGCCCGGCGCCCACGATGGCCTGGAGGGTGCCCATCTCGTCGACAAGATCATCGAGATTGACCAGAGCCCGATCGGGCGGACGCCGCGTTCCAACCCGGCCACCTACACCGGCCTGTTCACGCCCATCCGCGAGCTGTTCGCGGGTGTCCCGGAGTCGCGGGTGCGCGGCTACGG
>JADGQG010000031.1 GCA_017882025.1 Chloroflexota bacterium | reverse complement strand
CCGGCGCGGCAGGGGGTGCGGGTGCGGATGTCGGCGCGCCGGCTGAGCGAGCCGTTGGCGGGGCTGGAGCGAGCGGCGCTGCAGTCTCGAGCCTCAGCGCAGATTGGTAGGCTTTCCGTGCCGCGGCGTCGAACTCGGCGGCTTGGCTCGCCGCGGTCCGTGCGCCACGTCCGGGAATAAGCCGGGCGAGGACTCCCCGGGCCGCGGCAAGCGGTCTCCTCGGCTCAGCGCCCGCGTGCTCAGGCGCGCGATCAGGCGGGCTCATACGCAGCCGCCCCCGATGAGAATCGCCACGTCGCCCACTGTACAGGTTCCGGCACCGCCGGCCGGCATCGGCGGCGGCGCTCTGCCGGCCCGCCGCTCAGCGTCCCGTTCAGCCGTGCAGGCTCTCGCCCGGCGCCCAGCCGTGCACGGCCACTTGCTCCAGGCCGCGCGCATCGAGCTCCGTCCGCAACTCGTCCGGCGTCCCGGCGAGGATCGGGAAGGTGCCCCAGTGGATGGGCGCCACCGCGTCCACCCCCAGCAGCTCCACGGCGAGCGCCGCCTCGCGCGGCCCCATCGTGAAGTGCCCGCCGATGGGCAGGAGCGCCAGGTTCGGCCGGTAGAGCTCGCCGATGAAGCGCATCTCCGCGAAGACGTTCGTGTCGCCGGCGTGGTAGATCGTGTAGCCGTTCTCGAGCCGGATCACGAACCCGGCCGGTTCGCCGAGGTAGAGGGTCGTCTCCGCGCCGGGGTTCCAGTCGCCCGCCGAGTGGTCGGCGCCGACCATCGTGACGCCGATGTCACCGAAGGCGAACGTGCCGCCCTTGTTCATCCCGGTCACCGCGTCCGCGCCGCCGGGGAGCCGCCGGGCCAGCCAGAGGCTCAACTCGTGGATCGCCGGCCACGTCGGCCGCAGGCGGCTCGCGAGCGCCAGCGCGTCGCCGAAGTGGTCGCTGTGCCCGTGGGTGACCAGCAGGAGGTCGCACGCCATGACGGCGGCCGCAGGCTTCGGGCTTTTCGGGTTCCCGAACCACGGGTCGATGAGGATGGTCTTCCCGCCCGGGGTCTTGACCTCCACGCAGGCGTGGCCGTACCAGGTGATCGTCGTGGCTGCGTCGAGGCCCATCTTCTCGCTCCCGGTCAGAGGTCCGCGGCGCGCCCCGGCCGGCCCGGGATCGGAGGCCGCTGGCGGAGTGTGCGCGCGGCTGCCGGGCCGGGCAAGGGGGTTCTGCTATCCGGACGAGCGCACGCGCCCGAGATGCGTTCGTGCTCGACCCCGGCCGCCGGCCGACTACACTCCAACCGATGCCCGCCGAGCAGATCGCCCGGAACCTTGCCTTCGTGAACTGGACCGTGCTGGCCAGCCTCGCGGTGGGGGCTTTCGGCGCGGTCGTCCTGCTGCGCCTGCGGACCGACGCGACAAAGGGATTCCTGGGCTTCACCGCGCTCTGCGCGGCGGCGTTCGCCGGGCTGGCCTGGCTCTCCGACGGCGCGCTCCCGGTGATCACCGGGGCGGGCTCGCCGATCACCATCGACGCGACGTGGGACCTCCCCCGGCGGGTGCTGCTGGTGCTCCTCGCGCTCGGCTCGCTCGCGTACGCGATTGCGCTCTTCCGGGGCGCGCGCGCCCCCATGCTGGGGATCGGCGCGCTGGCGGCTGGGCTGGGTGCGCTGGCGGCCGGGGCGCTCACGTGGGGCGGCGGCACGATCGGTGCCGTTCCGCTGGCCGTCCAGCTGGTGGCCCTTGCGAGCGCGACCGGCGGGGCGTTCGCGGGGATGATCCTGGGTCACTGGTACCTGGTCACGCCGAAGCTCTCCACCGGGCCCGCGCTCGCGCTCGCCCGGGGATTGCTGTGGGTCGTCGCGCTCCAGGTCACGCTGT
The DNA here is from genome assembly GCA_017882025.1 of Chloroflexota bacterium. Classification (GTDB taxonomy): domain Bacteria; phylum Chloroflexota; class Limnocylindria; order Limnocylindrales; family CSP1-4; genus CTSoil-043. Next base: position 12,036 of record JADGQG010000031.1, on the reverse strand, counting down.
TCGCCGCGTGGGTCGGCTTCGGGGCCGGGCAGAACCTGGCGCCGTTCGCGCCGCTCACCGGGCCGTGGGCGCTCTTCGTCTGGCTGCGCCTGCTCATCGGCCTGGTCTTCCCGCTGGTGGTGACCTGGGCGGCAGGGCAGACGGTCAAGACACGATCCATGGAATCCGCGACCGGCCTTCTCTACATCGACGTCGGGGCGATCGCGGCGGGGACGATCCTCGCGGCCGGCCTCTACTTCGGCGCCGGCCTGCTGGTCTGAGCATGGAGGCTCGCCACCGATGAGCACCCGCGACGGGTACGTCCCAACCGTCGTCGACCGGGCCTGGATCGAGGCCACGGCCGCACCCGTCCATCCCGTCCTCGCGATGATCGAGGCGGCGGCCGGCCCGGACGGCATCCCGATCCTGGACCGCGAGGCCGGCCGGGTCCTCACCGCGCTCGCCGCCGGGCGCCGGCGCATCGTGGAGGTTGGCACCGCGTATGGGTATTCCACTCTCTGCATGGGGCTCGGCCAGCCGGCCGACGGGACGATCGTGACGATCGACCCGGATCGCTCCAGGACCGAGCGTGCCCGCGGCTGGTGGCGGCAGGCCGGGATCCCGGATGCCCGGATCGTCGTCGTCAACCGCCCTGCGCTCGAGGCATTCGCGGCCGCCCTGGCCGAACCCGCCCTGGCGGGTCCATTCGACCTCGCGTTCGTGGATGCGCTCAAGCACGAGTACGGGGCATACCTGGAGGCGATCATCCCGCGGCTTGTGCCCGGAGCGCTCGTCATCGCCGACAATGTCCTGTGGGCCGGCCGAGTGTCGGGCGAGCGGCCCACAAGCCCGGGGGACGGCACCGATGCGCTGCGCGCCTTCAACGCGGCCGTCATGCGGGACCTCCGCTTCACGGCCACCATCCTTCCCGTCGGCGACGGCCTGCTCCTCGCGGGCTTCCGCGGCTGAACCGAAAGACGGAGCGACGATGACGAGCCCGCCACCATGACCGCCGACGACCGAACCGTGCGCATCCGGGTCCGGCTGTTCGCGCGCCAGCGCGAGCTGGCCGGCGCGCGCGAGGTCGTGCTGGAGCTCACGACCGGGGCGGCGATCGAGGATGCCTGGAGCGCGCTCGCGGCCCTGGTCCCGGCGATCGCGTCGGGGCGGCCGTTCGTGCGGTTCGCGCGGAACGGCGAATACGCGGATGCCGACACGCCGCTCGCGGACGGCGACGAGGTCGCCTGCATCCCGCCGATCAGCGGCGGGGCGGGGAAGGAGGACTCGGCCGGCGACGACCCCGTGATCCGCCGCTTCGAGCTCCGCGCGGACCCGTTCCCGGCCACGTTCGCCCGCGAGCTCGCCGATGCCGTCGCGACGCCTGCCGACGGGGCGGTCGTGGTCTTCGAGGGCCGCACGCGATCGACGCCGGGCACGCCGGCCCCGGGCGAGGAGGCGGAGGCGGCCCGTCACGCGGGCCATTCCGTGGAGTCGCTTCAGTACGAGGCCCTGGAGCCGCTGGTCCGGCGTGTCTGGGAGACGATCGCGGACGACGTTGCAGTCCGCTTCGGGGTCCGCCGGCTGGCGATCGTGCACCGGACCGGGGACGTGCCGCTGGGCGAGGCGAGCGTCATCATCGTGGCCGCCGCGCCGCACCGTGACGCCGCCTTTGCCGCCGCGCGTCACGCGATGGACGAGACGAAGGCGCGCGCGCCGATCTGGAAGGCCGAACAGTTCGCCGACGGGCACGTCTGGATCGGTGACCCGGCACGCACGGATAGCCCGAAGGAGCGACACGGATGAACGTCAACATCTCCGTGGACATGGGCGCCCGCCTCTCGGGACTCGTCGAATGACCGATTCGCTGGCGCCGTCGCTCGACCGAGTCCTCCGGCTCGCCGACGACCTGGCTGGCGCCTGGGGCGCCCGTGCGCGCGCCTCCACGACCGTGGCCCGCCAGCGGGCGATCCTCCGCCTCTTCGGCGTGTCCGGTCTCGACCAGGCCGGGGTGCCGCTCGCGTCGGCGGTCGTGGAACGCGCCCTGGGGGACGACCCGGCCCGCCTTGGCGGTGGGATCGCGCTCCCATTCGCGATCGCGCTGCTGGAATACGACATCACCCCGCAGCAGCTCGCGCTCGACGTGACGAGCGGCGCGATCGACCTCGCATTCGAGGCGCAAATGCTCCGCGACCCTGAGCGACGGGCCGCCGCCGAGGCCGAGGCGTGCCGCCTGGCGGCGCTCGCGGTGGAACGGATCGACGCGAACCGCATGGCCCGCCTCGAGACGCTGGACGTCCTGGGGGATGCGCCGCGACCGTGGGTCGGCGCCGCGCTGGCCGCACCCAGCCTGGACACTGCACCGGACGAGGCTGCGGAGCTCGTGGCGGCCGGGGCCGACCTCCTCCGCGTCCGCGTCCCGGCGATCCGCGAGCTCGTGCTGCGGCTCCACGATCGGGGGATCGAGCCGCGCGACTGGCAGCCGCGCCAACACCGCGGCCAACCCGCCGGCGAGGATCCGGCGGAGGTCCCGACGGGCAGCCAGCGTGCGCTCGCCGCGCTCCGGGCACGAATCGACGAGGCGGCCGCGGAGGCCGGGCGGTACGTCCGGCTCTCCAGCGCGGCATCGCCGCTCGCAGCGCCCGAGCAGGCCCTCGTGGCCGCCCTCGAGCGGATCGACGTCGTGGAGGCGGACCCGATCGCCGAGATCGTCGCCGATGGCGTGGACCCGGACCGGGCGCTCGCCGATCACGCGTTCGGCCATCGGCTCCTTCGCCGGGCCGGCGCCCGCGTGATGGTGGGTCCGGGGCCGCTGATCGTGGCCCCGGACCTCGCCCGGGGTGTGCCGCCGGATGTGGGGACGCGGGCGGGCCGTGCCTTCGCGATGCAGGCGCTCGCGATCGCATTCGCGCTCGGCGACGGGATCCCCGGGCCGCAACTCATCGCTGGCGCGCTGGCGCCCTGGCTGGCCCAGGAGCGCGACCCGGCGACGCAGGCGCTTGCGACGGTGGCGCTCCAGCGGGCGGCCTGGCCGAAGCTCTGGCTTGCGTTCGAGGAGCCGGCCGAATCCGGTCGGACCGCGGCTCGCTGGCCGATCCTCCTTGCGATCGGGCTCGCGATCGCGGGCCCATCGGCGATCGTCATGCGGCGTGCGCCCGCGGGCGAGCTCGGCCCGGTCGTCGAGACGACGCGCGCCACGGCCGCGCTGGCGGCCGAGCTGGCGGCGAGCCCGTTAGAAGCCCTGGCCCGTCCCGCGGTGGCGGCCCACGCAGCTGCGCTCCTCGCGGCCGCGGCGAACACGCTCGAGCGGCTCGGCGACACCGGCTGGAGCTCCGTGCTGGGGACCCCGCTCGGCGGGGCCGGGCGGACCCGGCTCGGCGCGGACGCCGTGACGGAGAGGACCGAGGCGTTCGATCCCCTGGCGGCGGCGCTCGGCGGGGGCTGATCCGCGGGGCCTGATCCCCGGGCCTTACGTCGTCAGGCGAAGGGCGCGGAGCACCTCGGCGACGCCCCACGCCTGCGCGTAACAGCCGACCGGCCGGTGGGGCGGGTCGCCCTCGAGGCATTCGGAGATCGTCCCGAGGCCGGCATCCCGGAAATGGTCTGCGAACCCGTCAAGGCGCGCACGGACGTCCGCGGCAGGCGTCCCGGTCCGCAGGAGTGCCTCCGCGTAGGCGCCGGCGAGCCACGTCCAGCCCGTCCCCTGGTGGTATGCGGCGTCTCGGCTGACTTGGTCTCCGCGGTACGTGCCCAGGTACGCCGGGTCGGACGGCGCCAGCGTCCGGAGCCCCAGGCCGATCCAGAGCGACCTGGTAACGGCGGCCACGACGGCCCGCGCCTGGTCGGGCGCGAGGAGGTCCGGCTCCAGGCTCACCGCGAAGAGCTGGTTCGGTCGAAGCGCCGGGTCATCGCCACCCGGGCCGTCCACGACGTCGAGGCAGTGCCCGAGGTCGGCCCGGAAGTAACGCGCCCGGAAGGATGCCGCCGCCCGCTCGCCCTGGTCCGCATACCGCTCGGCCACGCCATCGTCGCCGCGTTGCCGGCAGAAACGCGCCACGATCCGGCAAGCGTGGATCCAGAGCGCCTGGATCTCCACCGGCTTGCCGGCCCGCGGCGTCACGACCCAGTCGCCGGCCTTCGCGTCCATCCAGGTGAGCTGGACGCCCGGCTCGCCGGCGCGCAGGAGCCCGTCGTCCGGGTCCACGCCGATGCCGAAGCGGGTTCCCGCCACGTGGTGGTCCAGGACCTGGCACAGGGTCGGGAGCAGGCCGTCCACCAGCGCCTCGTCGCCGGTCGCCGCCCGATACGCCTCCACGGCATGCACGTACCAGAGGGCCGCGTCCACCGTGTGGTAGGCGGGTTCCGCGCGTTCGGCATCGGGGAAGTTGTTGGGCAGGAGGCCGTCGCGGACCCATGTCGCGAAGCTGCGCAGGATCCGCTCCGCGTCGTCGAAGCGGCCGGTCGCGAGACACAGGCCGGGCAGCGAGATCATCGTGTCGCGGCCCCAGTCGTTGAACCACGGGTAGCCCGCGATCACGCTTCGACCCACGTCGGACTCGCCGGGGATGGGGCGGGCCACGATGAACTGGTCCGCGGCGAGGACGAGCTGGCGGACGAGCGGATCGTCGGTGTCGGCCCCCGACGAACGGGCCCGTTCCAGGAGCGTCGCGTCGCGAGCGCGGGCCGCCGCGAGCGCCGCCTCGCAGTCGAGGTCGAGGTCGGTCGGCGCCTCGGCGCTCATCATGAGCGTCCAGGCTGCGCCCTCGGCGAGATCCACCGTGAAGCGGCCCGGAACGGCAAGGTCGGAGACTTCGTCGAGGACTTGCGCCGTCTCGACGCGGTGGTAGATCCCGCGGACCCAGCCGGCCGCAGTCCCGTCGGCATGGGGCGTCACCCGGGCGCCGGCACCGCGCAGCTGCAGTCGCGTCGCGACCTCCGGCCAGCTCACCTCCAGGCCGTCGGCCAGCGGCGCCGTCGTGATCGGGCGCCCGTCCATCGGACGCAGCTGGTGGTGGTCGCGATGCGTGACGAGCGGCGTCACCTCGAGCGCAACCGGCCCGCCGCGCAGCACCCGGTAGCGGACGTACGTCGTGTTCCAGCCGTGCGCCATCCAGGCCGTCTTCTCCAGGAGCGAGCCGCCGACCGCGTATCGCCAGGTGGGCCGCATCCCCTCGAGCTCGAAGTGCTCCAGGTGGCGTCCGCCGTCGGGGTCGCGGCCGCGGCCGGGGCGGTCCAGCGCCCCGAGCTCGCAGGTGACGCCGTCGGCCGTCGCCCGTTCCAGGATCGCGCCGACGAGGACGGTCCGCGCCACGGGCGGCTCCAGCGCGGCGATCAGCCAGCCGCTGTACCGGCGCACGGGCGTGCCATCGAGGGCTGCGCTCGCGTAGCCGCCCAGCCCGTTCGTGACCAGCCACTCGCGCCGAAGGGCAGCCGCCGGGTCGCCGCAGGTCTCGCGGCCGAACCGGACGAGCGGCGCGAAGACGGATGGATCCATCGATTCCTCCGGGGGCGGACGCAGGTGTGCCGCGGGCCCCCGGAGGATCGCACGTCAGGCGCCGGTCGGTCCGGCCTTTCGGGCGGCCTCGACCGCGCCGAGCGCGTCGCGGAGGCGGCCGATCCACTCACCCTCGTGCTCGCCGACGAGCTTGACGCACCAGGCGAGGGCGTCGCTCCGGCTGCGGGCCACGCCGGCCTCGACAAGCGTGTCGAGCACGATCCGCTCCGGCTGCCGGAGGCGGGTCATGGCCGGGATCCCGGCCGTCGTGAAGAGGGTCCGCTCATCGCCGAGCCGGACGCCCCAGGAGACGATCTTGCGAAAGCGATGCTGGGCATCCTCCGCGATGGCCATCCGGGTGTCCCGGGTCTCCTCGCGGAAACGCTCGATCCGGGAGGCGCGGGCAGCTGCGCGCGCCGCGTCGCTGGCGTCGGCGGACAGCTCGACATCGGCGAGCGTGCCGACCACGAGGATCTCCTCGCGGTCGACGGTGATCTCGGGAGTACCGACGAACCAGCCGTCGGTGAGGCGGCCGGCGAACCAGCCCGTGATCTCGTCATGGGTTGCGGTGGTGTGGGACATCGGGGGACGCTCCTGCGGGTTGTGGACGGCCCTGCTGGGCTCGGTGAAGATTACACGATTACGCCGCAAGCGTGCAAGCATCCAAATGGCCCCGAGGGCAGCGCCACGGCGGGTTGACGTCCGGTAGAGTCCGGTGATGGCCGCCTCGCCCCGTGCCTTCGTCCTGCGCCACACCCACTTCCGTCCCGTTCCGGGTCTCGAGGAAGTCCGCCTGCACCTGGCCGACGAGGTGCTGCCGCTGATGCACGCCGTCCAGATCGAGACGGACGATCCGGACGCGGCGCTCCCGTACTGGGCGTTCGCGTGGGCGGGCGGGCTCGCGATCGGGCGGTACCTGCGCGAGCACCCGGAAGCCGCGGCGGGCCGGCGGGTGTTCGACGTGGCATCCGGCTCCGGGCTGTGCGCGATCGCGTCGATGCGTGCCGGCGCGGCCGAGGCGACCGGCGCCGATATCGATGCCTTCGCTGCCGCGGCGATCGAACTCAACGCCCGCGCCAACGGCCGCCGGGTGACCGCCGTGCGGCGTGATGTCCTGGACGAGGAGCCGCCCGACGTCGACATCATCCTGGCCGGCGACTGCTGGTACGAGGCTCGCCTCGCCAGACGCGTCCTGCCGTGGCTGCACCGGGCTCGAGACCGCGGGATCGATGTCCTGGTCGGCGACCCCGGCCGCCGCTACCTGCCCACGGAAGAGCTGGTCGAGCTCGCCTCGTACGATGTCCGCACGACGACCGAGCTCGAGGACCTCGAGCGCAAGCAGGGCCGGGTGTATGCCCTGCGGCCGGCCGGCGAGAACACGTAGAGTCCAGTCAGGCGGTGAGACGAATCGTGCGAACGATCCTGCTCTGGATGGCCCGCAACTCCTGGCTGCGTGAGCGCCTGCCCCGGCTCGGGTTCGTCCGTCGGGCCGTCCGCCGGTTCATGCCCGGCGAGGACCGGGAGTCCGCCTTCGGCGCGGCCGCCGGACTCGCCGCGAGCGGGCAGGGGATCCTCTTCACGCGGCTCGGCGAGAACCTGGCCGCGCTCCCGGAAGCGGACGAGGTCGCGGCGCATTACCGGGCGCTGCTCGACCGCGAGGTGTGGCTGCCGCGGGAGCCGGAGCTCTCCGTCAAGCCGACGCAGCTCGGGCTCGACATCGACGCCGAGGCCTGCTTTCGCCACCTGGATGGGCTGGCCGCCCGGACCGCTGAGGCCGGCACGTGGCTCTGGCTCGACATGGAGGGCTCGACGTATGTCGATGCGACGCTCGATCTGTACGAGCGCCTCCGGGCGGCGGCGCATGCGAACGTCGGGATCTGCCTCCAGGCCTACCTGAAGCGGACCCCGAAGGACCTGCGGCGCCTCCTGCCGCTCGAGCCGGCCGTCAGGCTCGTGAAGGGCGCCTACGACGAGCCGTCCGCGATCGCGTACCGACGGCGGCCCGAGGTGGACGCGGCCTACCAGGCGCTCGCGCTCGTGCTCGCGGAGGCCGCCCGGGATGGGCGCGCGCGCTGCGCGCTCGGGACGCACGACAGCGGCCTCATCGAGCGGATCGCGGCCTTTGCCGAGTCGGCGGACGTGTCGCGCGGATCGCTGGAAGTGCACATGCTGTATGGCATCCGTGCCCGCGAGCTGGCCCGGCTCCAGGCGGCGGGCTTCCCGGCATTCACGCTCATCGCGTACGGGGCCTTCTGGTACCCGTGGTACATGCGCCGGCTCGCCGAGCGACCCGCGAACGTGCTGTTCGCGCTTCGCCAGCTCCTGCCGCAGCAGGATGACGCGCGGGAATAGTCGGGCGCTCTTCGGGCGCTCTAGTGGACGCGCGACTCCAGGCCCGTCCAGAACGGCTCGCGGAGCTCCGTCTTGAGGATCTTGCCGGTCCCACCCTTTGGCAGGGTGTCGCGGAAATGGATCTCCCGCGGCACCTTGAAGCGCGCCAGTCGCTCGCGGCAGAACAGCTTCAGTTCCTTCGCGCTCACCTCGAGCCCCGGCTTGAGGACGACGAGCGCGATGGGCGCCTCCCCGAACGTCCCGTCCGGCGCAGCCACGACCGCGCATTCCAGGACCGCCGGATGGGCCGCCAGCGCGTTCTCCACCTCGACGGATGAGATGTTCTCGCCGCCGCGGATGATCACGTCCTTGGAGCGGTCCTTGATCAGGACGTAGCCGGCCTCGTCGATCGTCGCCATGTCGCCGGTGCGGAGCCAGCCGTCGCGCATCGCGGCGGCGGTCGCGTCCGGGTCGCGGTAGTAGCCGGCCATGACGCTGTTGCCGCGGACGACGATCTCACCGATCCGCTCGCCGTCGCGCCGCACGTCGCGCCCCTCGCTGTCCACAACCCGCAGCTGAACCCCGGGGATCGGCCATCCGGTGAGGGCCTGGCGTTCCTGTCGCCGCTCGGGCGGCTCGACATCGGTGAGGACCCGCCGCGGCTGGGCGAGCGTGAGGATGGGCGCCGTCTCGGTCAGGCCGTAGCCCACGAACGCCTGGACTCCCAGCTGCTCCTCGAGCGCGCGCACGAGCGCCGGCGAAGCGGGCGAGCCGCCGATGATCACCTGGCGCAGGCTCGACAGGTCGAAGTTCGCGCGTTCGTGGTGGTGGACGAGCGCGTTGAAGATCGCCGGTACGCCCAGCAGGCGGGTGACGCGATGGCGCTGGACCAGCTCCATGAGCGCGGTCGGGTCGAAGCGCCGGAGCATGACGTGGCGCCCGCCGACCATGGTCAGGAAGTGGGGGACTCCCCAGCCATTGACGTGGAAGAGCGGGACCACGTGGAGGATCACGTCCTCTTCCGCGAACCCGAGGGCGATCTCCGCGTGCACGGAGTGGAGGTAGAGCTCACGGTGGGTGAGCGCGACGCCCTTCGGCAGGCCCGTGGTGCCGCTCGTGTAGAAGAGCTCGGCGGTCGCGTTCTCGTCGATCTGCGGGTGGCGCGGTTCCGGCGAGCCGCCCGACAGGAGCGCCTCGTACTCGTCGCTGGCGATGCCGCCGGGCTCGCCTTCCAGGATCACGAAGCGTGGTCGCGTCGTGAGCTGCGGGACGAGCGCCTCCACGAGCGGCAGGAAGTCGCGGTGGAATGCCACCAGCTTGGAACCGGCGTGGTCGAGGATGTAGGCGATCTCGTGGGGGGTGAGCCGGATGTTGATCGGGTTCAGGACGGCCCCCGCCTCCAGGACGCCGTAGTAGGCCTCCAGGAGGTGGTGCGTGTTGTAGGTGATGAACGACACTCGATCGCCGGCCCCGATCCCCAGCCCGTTCAGCGCGTTCGCCAGCCGATGCGTGCGCTCCGCATAGGCGCGGTACGTGAACTGCTGCTCGCCATCGATGACGCCGACCTTGTCGCCGAAGTAGGTCGCGGCCCTGTCGCGGAACTCCAGGACCGAGAGCGGCACGAACACAGGGAACCTCCATGCTGGACGGGGCGCCATCGCAGGCGGCAAGTGTCGCGCACCGGGCGCCGTCGCGTTCAGGTCCCGGCGACCGCGTGATGAGCGCCGCCGCTGGCCGGCGGGTACAGGCGGACGGCGTCCGCATCGACCACTGTCGCACCCTCGAGACGGACGATCTCGCGGTTCACCGCCGTGATGGCCACTTCCGCCTCCGGGATGCCCAGGCTCCGACGCACGTCCACGAGCGACGTCCGGGCGTCACTTCTCACCAGTGAACGCGACGTAGAGCCGGCGGTGGTCATGGCGGGCACGATCGGAGCCGCCGGTACTCTGTGGCTTGCGCAAGTACGCAAGCGTCTGGTAGGATGACTGGCGTCGTGGCAATGCGCATGAGAAGCGAGGTAACGCCCGGACCGTGGAACTGACCGAACAGACGCTCGAGCACTACCGCCTGCACGCCGACGTGTGCCGGGTCCTGACCGACCCAAAGCGCCTCATGCTCCTCGACGCTCTCCGCGCGGGCGAGCGGTCGGTGGGCGACCTCGCCCTGGCCATCGGTGTGGCCCTCCCGAACGCGAGCCAGCACCTCGCCGTCCTGCGGACAGCCGGGCTCATCGAAGGCCGGCGGATCGGGACCACGGTGGTCTATCGGCTCGCGGAACCGGCGATCGCCGACGCCTGCGACATCATCTCGGCGATCGTCGCGCGCCGCCTCGGGCGGGCCGTCCTTCCGGCCGCCGAGCGCGCGACCAATGCTTCCATCCATGCCATCCAGGGGTGACCACGTGTCCTTTTCGAGCAGCTTCACATTCGGGACCCGACTCCCGGGGACCATCGCGAGCGTGCGCTCGACCGTCGAGGCCGCACTGAAGGCCGAGGGGTTCGGCATCCTCACCGAGATCGACGTGCAGGCGACGATGAAGGCCAAGCTCGGCGTGGATCGCGCGCCGTACCTCATCCTCGGCGCCTGCAACCCGCCGCTGGCCCATCGGGCGATCGAGGCTGATCCGGCGGTAGGCGTGCTTCTTCCGTGCAACGTGGTGCTTCGGGAGGACGGCCCGGAGACGGTCGTCGAGGCGATGGACCCGATGGCCGCCCTGGGAATCGTCGACACCCCGGGCGTCCGCTCGGTCGCCGAGGAGGCGAAGGCTCGCCTGGCGCGGGCGATCGCCACCCTCGAGGCACGGGCCTGATTTCACTGCCCATCCCCGCGGGCCGTCTCGACCGCCGGGACGGCACGCCTGCACGAACACCCTGGACGGAGATCCACCCATGGCTGTCAAGACTGCATCTGTCACGCTCGACGGGACCACCCTTCGCTTCGTCGCCCGCTCCGGCAGCGGGCACTCGTTCGTCCTGGATGACGGCCGGGGTGACACCGGTCCTCGCCCCGCCGAGCTGATCCCGATGGCGCTCGCCGCCTGCACGGCCATGGATGTCATCTCGATCCTCCGCAAGAAGCGCCAGGAGGTCACTCGGTACGAGGTGCGCGCCGAGGGCGTCCAGATGGACGGTCACCCGAACGCCTTCACCCGGATCGACGTCGTCCACGTCGTGGAGGGACCGTCGATCGACGTCGACGCGGTCCGGCGGGCGATCGAGCTGTCGGCGACGAAGTACTGCAGCGTCGGCGCGACGCTCTCGAGCGGCATCACGGAGATCCACCACGCGTATCTCGTGCGTGATGGGGACGGCTCGGAGCAGACGGCCGAGGTCCTGGTCCTGGGGCCCGGCGCGGATCCTGTGGGAACGGCCGCCGAAGCTCCGGCCACCGTGTCCGCGACGGGCTGACCGGTCGAACCAGCGCCTATTCTGTCGAGGGAGACCATCGCGATGTCCAGCAAGCGCAAGAGCAGCCAGGCGACCGCGGCCACGCCGCGGAAGGCCGGCTCGGCCGGGCGGCCGGGCACGACGGGCCGCGGTCCGGCGGGGTCGGCGTCCACGCGTCGGTGGGCGCTGCTGGGGTCAGGGCTCGTGGTCGCGCTCATCGCCGTCATCGCCGGATGGGCCCTCCTCTCCGGCCACCCCGGCACCGGCGGCTCCACCGCCTCGGGCGGCTCCGGGGGAATGGTGGTCCAGGCGAACGGCGGCCACTGGACGAATATCACGCCGGACTCGCTTGCCGCGATGCTCGAGAAGAAGGACTTCACGCTCCTGAACGTGAAGACGCCGTACATCGGCGAGATCGCCGGGACGGACCTCTACATTCCGTACACGGACCTCACCGCGCGCGCCGCCCAGCTCCCCGCGGACAAGGGGGCCAAGATCGTCGTGTACTGCAGGAGCGGAAACGAGAGCGCGATCGCGGCCCAGACGATGATCGATCTGGGCTACACGAACATCGATAACCTCGACGGCGGGATGACGGCCTGGACCGCCAGCGGCCGACAGCTCGTCCAGCTGAACCGCACGTGACGGGCGGCCTCGCTACGCTGCGGCTTGATCGAGGACCCGTTGGCACACGTGGTCCCGAACCGTCCCGTGCCCGGGTCGATGATGCCGGGTGACCCCGCGAGCGCTTTCAGCCGCTGACCCTGACCGCGCGGACGATCGCGTCGATCGGTCCGTCGCCGTCCAGGACCCGTCGTCGCGCGACGTCGGCTCGGTCGACCCTGA
>JADGQG010000145.1 GCA_017882025.1 Chloroflexota bacterium | reverse complement strand
GCTGGCGCCCCCGGCAGGAGTCGAACCCGCAACCAACCGGGTAGAAACCGGTCGCTCTATCCATTGAGCTACGGGGGCACGACCGTAGCGTAGCCCACGAACGGGCCGGCCAGACCGGCGAAGGCAAAGCTGTCCACCTGGCGACAGCTGCGCGACGGGCATTCGGCGCTTGGGAGGCTCGGGGCGCCGAACGCCCGTGCTATGCTCCCCGCCCCGCGGACGGTGTCGAGCCGCGCCGCGTCATCGGAGGTGGCAGGGGTGGCCGCGGACAAGCGCATGACCCGCGTCGTCCAACCGTTGGCGACGCCGCCGTCAACCCGTTCGGCTCCGACCGCACCGACGCCGGCGGGCCGTCCCGGACCGCGCTCGCCGATCGAGCTGCGCGGCATCCCCGACGAGATGGCGACGGCCGCGCAGCTCGACATGGACCTCGTCCGCGAGCTCCCGAGACTCCCGATCGAGGCCGACTGGAAGGACCGCGCCCGACTGTGGGGCCATGCCTTCCACCCGATGTGCTCGTACCTTGCGAGCTTCCCGGCGGCGCTCGCCCACGCCTTCATCGCCCGTTACTCCCGGCCCGGCGACGTGGTCCTCGACCCGTTCTCCGGTCGCGGCACGGTCCCCCTGCAGGCCTGCGTCGAAGGGCGACTGGGAGTCGGCAACGACCTCAACCCGTTCGCCCACGTCCTCACCGCCGCGAAGGTTGACCCGCCGACGGCCGGCGAGGCAGCTGCGCGCCTCGCACGGCTCCGGATCGATTGGTCGTTCGAGGCATCGGGATGGGAAGCCCTCGGCGACGGGCTGGCCCTGGCCGCGGACCGGGCCCTCGCGGAGGGCGTGCCCGCAACCAACGGCGGCGGCCACGCCGTGCCCGTCCTCGGCTTCGCGGTCCCCGGGGCGGGGTCCGGCGCGTCGGTTCGGGACGGCGACGAGCCGGTCCCCCTCGAGGTCGCGCTCGCCTATCACCCGCGCACGCTGGGCCAGCTCCTGTTCGTTCGGAGCCACCTTGACCTGGCGGATCGGACCGACCGGTTCCTGGCAGCGTCCGTGACCGGGATCCTCCATGGGAAGAGCCGGAGCTACCTCTCTGAGCTGATGCCGAACACGTTCAGCATGGCGCCGCGTTACGTGCGGGATTTTGCCAGGCGGACCGCATTCGTGGCCCCCGAACGGGATGTCTTCGCCTGCCTGGGTGCGAAGCTGGGGCGTCTGGACCGCGATGGCCGCCCGGCGATCCGCGGCCTCGCCCTTCTCGGCGACGCGCGCGACGCGGGGCCCAGGATACGGGCTGCCCTCCGCGAGCGCGCCCTTCCCGATCGTGCGAGGCTCGTCGTGACCTCGCCGCCGTATCTCCGCGTCCTCAAGTACGGCTACTACAACTGGCTGCGCGCCTGGTTCCTGGGCTTCAACGCCGCGGAGATCGACCGGACTCTCGACGACGCGCACCGCCGCGAGCCCTACCTCATCTTCCTGCGTGAGGCCCTGGCGAGCTTGCGGCCCGCGCTCGCGGACGACGCCGTGGTCGTCCTCGTGATCGGCGACGTCGAGGCGGACAGGGGCAAGCGGATCGGGGATGGCGTTGGCCTGGCCGACGCCGCGTGGGAGGCCGCCGCCGAGCCCGAGGGCTACCGGCTGGCCGGGATTGCCCTGGACCCGGTCGCGGCACCGCGCAAGATGACGAAGCTGTGGGGCACCCGGGCCGGGAACGCCACGAAGACGGATCGAATCCTGGTCATGGGTACCACCGAGGTCGGCCGACGACGCGCCCTCGCCGGCGCCCGGCTGCCCGTCCGCTGGGAAGGACCGCGCGACTGAGCCTCCGCTACACTCCGGCCATGAAGCCCATGTTCCACCCGGACGATCTCGCCTCGATGGACCCGCTCGTCCTGATGAAGAACCTGGACCACGTCCGGATGACGAGCCGCCGCCTCAGCTACGTCCTCCAGCAGCAGGTCCACCTCTATACCCCGGAGGCGAACAGGCTGCGCGAGGAGATCGACACGTACGTGGAGGCGGAGCGCCAGATCGAAGGCGAGATGTCGCGGCGCGCCATCCGCGCCTGAGGCGCGCTCGCGGTCGGCGGCTCCGGCCGGCGACTCATACCCGCCTCAGACGGTCGCCCGCGCCACCTCATCGAGGGTCGCCACGACCGCAACTCCGCGTCGGGAGGTCGACGCTCCGCGCCGCGCCACCTGGGGCTCGTCCGCGATGACCGCCGCCACGATCGCTGCGAGCCGCATCGTCTCGAAGAGGCTGAACCCGATCCCGAGCTCCCCGAGCTCGGCGAACCCGTACCCGCGGAAGAGCCTACGGCTGGCCACGGCCCACATCTCGTCGTAGAGCTCCGGCCAGCCGACGCGCCTCCGATCGCGACAGAAGCGGACGAACTCGGAGGCCTCCCGGGCGAGCGTTCCGGGCACACGGATACACGGGTCCATCAATCTCTACTCTCCTCCGCCGGACAGCGGTCCTCCACCGGACAGCCCGAATCAAGGCGTGGTCAAGGTCGCGAGCGCAGCCCGACGAGTTCGTGAGGTGGCGAGCGCAGCCCCGCGAGTCAATGCGGGTCGGCCACGCGTTCGGGGCGTCTCGCGCCCCGGTGGTGTCGCCGTCAGCTCCCTCATCCGGCAACCCCGGAATCGTACCCGCCAGGGGGTGACCGGCGGAAGGGCCTTGTCCACCAACTGCTCCCCTTACTTGTCCACAGGAACAGGCGTTCGGTGGACGACCCGGCGCGGGCGGGTGGACAGCCCCGGGACGAGACCCTGCCTGCCCCGGCCGCACGCCCCGGCCCGTCGAACCGACGGTCCGCGCCCCCGGTCAGGCCCGGCGCGTCACCCCGTGGCCCGGCGCGTCGGTCAGGCGCCACCGACAATCGGCGCCCAGCTCCAGGCCCGTGAACGGGTCGTCGGCCAGGAGCAGGCAGCCGTCCAGGTCGAGCCACTCCGCGAGGCTCGCGACGGCCGCTGACGCAGCGATCCCTACCGACGTCTCCTCCATGCATCCCAGGAACGTCCGGAATCCCAGCTCCCGGGCGCGCGTCAGCATGCGTGCCGCGGGGCCCACGCCACCGCACTTGGCGAGCTTCACGTTGACGCCGTCGACCACGCCGACGAGCGCGTCGAGGTCCTCGATCGTCACGGCCGACTCATCGGCAACGATCGGGAGAGGCGAGATGGCCTGCAGATCGCGGAGCCACGCATACCGCCGCGCCGGGAACGGCTGCTCGATCAGCTCGACGCCCAGCCGGACCAGCTCCGGGAGGATCGCGGCGGCGCTCTCGGGCGTCCAGCCGAGGTTGGCGTCGACCCGGATTGGACCGTCGTAGACAGCGCGAACGGCTTGCAGCGTGGCGAGGTCGTGCCGCCCGCCCATCTTGATCTTCAGGGCCGGGAAATGGTCGCTGCGGCGCGCCCGCTCCGCGACGACCGCCGGCTCGTCGAGGCCGAGCGTGAAGTCCGTCGGCGGGATCTCCGGCGAGAGACCCAGCAGCCGGTGGATCGGCAGGCCCAGGGCCTTGCCCGCCAGGTCGTGCAGGGCGATGTCGAGCGCGCACTTGGCCGCCCCGTTCCCGCGAATCGCGTCGTCGAACGCGGCGCCGATCGCGATCAACGCGGCCCGTGCGGCATCGACGCCGCCGTCGACATCGAGCGCTTCAGGCGGCACGGCGCTCAGCAGCAGGTCCATGACGACCGCCATGGTCGCCGCGGTCTCGCCGTAGTACGTGTCCGGGCAGCCCTCGCCGATGCCGACGAGACCAGGCAACGCCGGCGAGCGCAGCTCGACCACGACGCTGGTGCCGGCGTAGCCCTCGCCGGGCGCATACCGGGCGATCACGAGCGGATCCCGGAACGGGTTGCGGAGCGTCTCGACCCGCCGGTCCCAGCCGGTATTCATGTGTATGCCTCCGAAACCCAGGGAAGCGCGTCGACGGCCGCGCGAATAGACGACCAGAGCGGGGCCGCCCCGAAGCGGACGGGGTCGTCGGCCGGGAGCCCCGTCTCCGCGGCAACCGCGGCGATCGCCCGCCTCGCCGACGCCTCATCGGCGACGAGCGACGTGTTGACGGCGACTGCGACCACCTTCGACGGCGCCACGGTCCCCGCGATGCGCTCGTGGAGCTCGATGAACGGGCGGAGCGGCGCGATCGGGAAGGATCGGTCCGGCAGGTGATCGAAGTCATGGGCCGCGAGGCCCACCTTGTGGACCAGCACCATCGCGTGCGGCGTCGCACCGTGGATCAGGCCCAGCGTCACGGAGCTGTACGCGGGGTGGTCCAGCGAGCCCTGGCCCTCGACGAGGATCCAGTCCCCCATCCCCTCGCCCTGCTCCACGAGCCATTCGACGGTCCCGTTGAGGAAGTCGCTGATGACGCGATCCACCGCCACGCCCCAGCCGTCGATCATCATGCCGGTCTGGCCGCTCGGCACGAAGACGGCCCGGTCGCCGGCGGCGACGGCGGCCCGGCGGAGCTCCAGCGCGACGGACATCTTGCCGATCGCGCAGTCCGTGCCAACGGTGAGGATCACGCGCCGGCCCGGCAGGTGCCGCCGGCCGACCGCGCACTCCATCCGGTCCGGCGCGCGGCGGTGGTCCACGATCCGGACGCCGGCCGCTGCGGCGGCGGCCGCGATCTCCGGATCGTCGCCGAGGAGCGTGTGGAGCCCGGAATGGAGCTCCAGGCCCGCGCGGATCGCCTCCAGGAGGATGGTGCGCCACGCGTCGGGGAGGAGGCCGCCGGTCGGCGCGATGCCGATGAGGAGCGTGTCCGGGCGTGGCCGGCCGGGGATCGCGAGCGCCTCGTCGAGCGTGGCCACGGCCGGGATGTCATGGCCGGGCAGCCACTCGCCCGCGTTGCGGCCCGCGATAGTCGAGTCGAGGATGGCCACGATCTCGTCGCGACCGTAGCGGATGACGCCCCACGCGGTCTTGGCATGGTGGGGGCCGAACCCGCCCTCGGTCAGGATCACCAGCCGGCGCGGCGCCGTGGGCTCCATCGGTCCTCCTGGGCAGTTCACGGGT
>JADGQG010000144.1 GCA_017882025.1 Chloroflexota bacterium | reverse complement strand
CATCGTGCGGACCTGCAGGCAGACACCGCGCTTCTGGGGGGCACCCGGGATCGGCATCTGGCGCTGGTCAAGGCTGTTCCAGATCTTGCGCATCGCCGGAGCCTTGACCTTCGCGATCTTCGGCTTCCGGCCGTGGCGCACGAGCTGGCTGATCGTCGGCACGGAGACGCTGTTCCTTTCTCGTGGTCTGCTGTCCGGCGGCCCCGTCGCCCGGGTATGTCCGGGAGGCGATGCAGGCCGCTCGCCGCCCGACGCGGTGAGCGCGGGGCGGAACACGCGGCGACGACCGATCGGTCGCGACCGCGAAGGCGGAGTCTAGCAGTGAGGCCGCGGACGTGTCAAAGGCCGCGGCCTCCAGGGGTGACCGGCGGGCGCGGCCCGCCGGCTTGGGTCATGGCCGGGGGTCGGCCTTGTCGGCATCGGACGTCGCGGCGACCGAATGGCCGGCATCCGCGAGGAAGGGGTTGAACGCGTCGTCCTTCCCGTCGCTCCCCTCGTCGACGTCAGTCGCGGCGAGCAGCGCGGAGAGCCGCACCGTGTCGTCGTCGGTCGCGCCGTCCTGGACATCCTCGAGGAACGGGTTGTAGGCGGCGCCTCCGAACTCGGCCGGCAGCTCGCCGCCGGCAAGCGCTTCGGCCGCGCGTCGCCGATCCGCCTCGCGGCGGATGGCAACGTTCGCCGGGGCCCCGGTGCCGGCCGGGATGAGCTTGCCGATGATGACGTTTTCCTTGAGCCCGATCAGGTGGTCCTTGGAACCGTTGATCGCCGCTTCGGTGAGCACGCGCGTCGTCTCCTGGAAGGATGCGGCCGCGAGGAAGCTCGCCGTGTTGAGGGACGCCTTCGTGACGCCGAGCAGCACGACCTGGGCGGTCGCGGGCTCGCCGCCCTCCGCCAGGACCCGGTTGCTGACCCGCTCGAAGTCGAGCCGGTCGATCAGCTCGGTCGGGAGGAGGTCCGTGTCGCCCGGCTGGTCGATGCGGACCTTGCGGAGCATCTGGCGGACGATGATCTCGATGTGCTTGTCGTTGATCGTCACGCCCTGGCTTCGGTAGACCTTCTGGACTTCCTTCACCAGGTACCGCTGCACCGCGTCCTTGCCGCGGGTGTCGAGGTACTCCTGCGGGTTGATGGGGCCGTCCGTGATCGCGTCGCCGGCCCGGATCTCCTGTCCGTTCTCAACGAGCAGCCTGGCGTTGTGCGGGATCGAGTACTCGCGCTCGACGCGATCCTCGGCGCGGATGGCGAGCTGGTCCCCATCACGGATCAGGATCCCGTTCTCGGGGGCGACGATGTCGAGCCCTGCGCTGCCGCCGTCCTTGCCCGACATCCGGGCCAGGACCTGGGTCTTCTCGACGAGGTCGCCTGCAGCGGCCAGGAGCTCGGCCCCCGGCGGCAGTCGGAGCGGCGCGTCGAACTGCTCCACGCTGGTTACCTTGACCTTCGTCCCGAGGTCGGCCCGGATGATCTCGACGATCCCGTCGATGTGGCTGATCTCGGCCTTCCCCTTCGGGATGCGCGCCTCGAACAGCTCCTCGACGCGCGGCAGGCCCGCCGTGATGTCGGCGCCGGCCTGGGCCACGCCGCCGGTATGGAACGTCCGCATGGTGAGCTGCGTGCCCGGTTCGCCGATCGACTGGGCGGCGATGATCCCGACGGCCTCACCGACGCCGACGAGCGAACCCGTGGCGAGGTTGCGGCCGTAGCAGAAGCGGCAGACGCCGTAGCGCGCCTCGCAGGTCAACGGGCTTCGGACCAGGACTTCCTGGACGCCGGCCGCCTCGACGCGGGCCGAGACCTCCTCGGTCAGCTCCTCGTTGCGCTCGGCAACGACTGCGCCATCGGCGGCGGTGACGGTGGCAGCGGCGAACCGCCCCACGAGGCGACGGGCGAACGCGCCCTCCTCGCTGGCGATCTCGTCGGATTCGGAGCGCGTGATCCAGCTGCCTTCCTCGGTACCGCAGTCGTCGTCCCGGGTGATGACATCCTGCGCGACGTCCACGAGGCGCCGGGTCAGGTAGCCCGAGTCGGCGGTGCGGAGCGCGGTGTCGGCGAGACCCTTGCGCGCGCCGTGGGTCGAGATGAAGTACTCGAGGACGGTCATGCCCTCGCGGAAGTTGCTCCGAACCGGGACGTCGATGATCCGACCGGACGGGTCGGCCATCAGGCCGCGCATCGCACCCAGCTGGCCGATGTTGCCCTTGTTGCCGCGGGCCCCGGAGGTCGTCATCATCGCGACGGCGCTCTGCGGGTCGAGGTTGTCCATCATCTTGTCGGAGAGGGTCCTCGAGGTCTTCTGCCAGACGTCGACGACCGCCTCGTAGCGCTCGTCCTCGGTGATGAGGCCGCGCTGGTACTGGCCGTCGATCTTCGTGACCTGGCCGTCGGCCAGCGCGAGGAGCTCCTTCTTCTCCTTCGGGACCTCGATGTCGGAGACGGCGATCGTCATCCCGCCGCGGGTCGCGTACTCGAACCCGATCCGCTTGATGCCGTCCACCATGTGGGCGGTCGCGGTGGGGCCAAGCTGGCGGTAGCAGCGGTCGACCAGGTCGCGAAGGTGAATGCGGCGCATCTCGCGATCGACGAAGCGCAGCTGCTCCGGGACGACCTGGTTGAAGATGATCCGGCCGGCGGTCGTCACGATCCGGCGGTCGACGAGCGCGCCGGCCGTCTCGTCCCAGGTCTGGACGCTGACGTCGATTGGCTCGTGCAGGCGCAGGGAAACGGGCGCATAGGCGACCTTCGCCCGCGGATCGTCGTCCGCGAACGGGCTTGACGTGCGACTGCTGCCGCCGGCCATCCCGCCGCTCGAGAGCTCGAACGCAAGCAGGGCCGACTCCTCGTCCGCGAACGGGCGCGGCGCGGGGAGGTTTCCGTCGCGGTCGCGCTCCGGGACGTCCGTCGTGAGGAAGTAGCAGCCCAGGACCATATCCTGCGTCGGCGTGACGATCGGGCTCCCGTCGGCCGGCGACAGCAGGTTCGAGGTTGAGAGCAGCATCGTCCGCGCCTCTTCCTGGGCGGCCGTCGAGAGCGGCACGTGGACCGCCATCTGGTCGCCATCGAAGTCGGCGTTGAACGCGGTGCAGACGAGCGGGTGGATCTGGATGGCCGAGCCCTCGACGAGGACCGGCATGAACGCCTGGATGCCAAGACGGTGGAGGGTCGGGGCACGGTTGAGGAGGACGGGGTGGTCCTTGATGACCTCTTCAAGGACGTCCCAGACGGCCGGGTTCACGCGTTCGACGATCCGCTTCGCGCTCTTGATGTTGTGGGCGAAGCCTTTCTCCACCAGCTGGCGCATGACGAACGGCTTGAACAGCTCGAGGGCCATCTTCTTCGGCAGGCCGCACTGGTGGAGCTTGAGCTCGGGCCCGACGACGATGACAGAGCGGCCGGAGTAATCGACGCGCTTGCCGAGCAGGTTCTGGCGGAACCGGCCCTGCTTGCCCTTGAGCATGTCGCTCAGGCTCTTGAGCCGGTGGTTCCCGGTCCCGGCGATCGCGCGGCCGCGGCGACCGTTGTCGACCAGGGCGTCGCACGCCTCCTGCAGCATCCGCTTCTCGTTGCGGATGATGATCTCCGGGGCGCCCAGCTCCAGGAGCCGCTTCAGCCGGTTGTTCCGGTTGATGACACGTCGGTAGAGGTCGTTGAGGTCGGAGGTCGCGAAACGGCCCCCGTCGAGCTGGACCATGGGGCGGAGCTCGGGCGGGAGCACCGGCAGCACCGACAGGATCATCCACTCCGGCCGCGTCCCGGAACGGCGGAATGCCTCGATGAGGCGGAGCTGTTTGATCGCCTTCTTGCGGCGCTGGCCGGACGTGGTCCGGACCTGGACGTGCAGGGCGCGGCCAAGCACCTCGAGCTCCATCCGGGTGATGATGTCGCGGATGGCTTCGGCGCCCATCCCGGCCCAGAAGATCCGGCCGCCGCGCGCGCCCGCGCCCGCGCCGTACTTCTCGTCGAGATAGCGGAAATCCGTCTCCGAGAGCATCACGAGCGGCTTGAGGCCCTCGATCTCATCGCGCTGGCGCCGGATCTCATCCTTGCGCCCCTCGGCTGCCCGCTTCCGGTCCTCGCGGCGCGCGTCGATCGCAGCGCGCATCTCGAGCTCGAGGTCGGCGATCTTCTGCTCCGTGGCGCGCTGCTCCCCATCCTCGCGGCCACGGAACTCCTCGGTGACCCGCTCGGATTCGGCCGTGGCGAACTTGCGGAGCCGTGCGACGGCCTCCTTGGCGCTCTTCTCGCCGGCCGCCAGGACCACCTCGCCGGTGGGTGCGAACGCGACCGTCTCCTCGGTGACGCCGGTCTTGAGCTCTGCGAGCCGCGCCTGGATCTCCTTGGCGGCACCGCTGATCTCGTCGGTGCGGCGCGATCGCTCGGCCTCGAGGTCCACGAGCAGGGCGGCCTGGGCCGCCAACAGCTCGTCCTTCTGGCGCACGAACACTGCGTGCTGCTCGTCCTCGAACTCGTCGCCGCCCTTACCGGCCCCGCCGCGCCCCTGGGCCTCCTCGTCGAGAGCCATGAGGGCGCGCCTGCGCGCGTCCTCATCAACGTGGGTAACGATGTAGAGCGCGAAGTAGAGGATC
Source organism: Chloroflexota bacterium (assembly GCA_017882025.1). GTDB lineage: Bacteria > Chloroflexota > Limnocylindria > Limnocylindrales > CSP1-4 > CTSoil-043. The sequence goes on along the minus strand of JADGQG010000144.1, from coordinate 462 downwards.
CGCTCGAGGTTGCGGGGGCTGATGTCCAGCAGGATGCCGAGGCGGGAAGGCGTGCCCTTGAAGTACCAGATGTGGCTGACGGGGCTGGCGAGCTGGATGTGGCCCATTCGCTCGCGCCGGACCTTGGCCCGGGTGACTTCGACTCCGCACTTGTCGCAGATGATGCCTTTGTACCGGATCCGCTTGTACTTGCCGCAGTAGCACTCCCAGTCCTTGGTGGGACCGAAGATCCGCTCGTCGAAGAGGCCATCCTTCTCGGGCTTGAGCGTCCGGTAGTTGATCGTCTCGGGTTTCGTGACCTCGCCAGACGACCAGTCACGAATCTGCTCCGGCGACGCCAGCGAGATGCGGATGGCGTTGAAATTGTTGACCTCGAGCATGGTTCTCCTCCGCGCCGCCGCGGCTCTTCAGCGGCGCGATACGGACCGGGTGCGAGCGGGGCCGGGCCGGCCGAGCGCCGGC